>JBGTLX010000164.1:0-13918 GCA_041743855.1 Rhizobiaceae bacterium
CCCGAAGCTCCAGTGGGTCGGCGCGACCGGTGCATCCGAACCGGGCAGCAGCAGCGACAAGCGTTCGGCATCGTCACGGCTCGCCTCGACCCGGACGGCGGCGCTCTCCATCGTGCGGGTGCGACTTCGTCCGCTGCGGCCCTTCACCGAGGCGAACAGGTCCGCCAGTGACAAATAACGCTCATCGGCAGGGCGGTTGAACCACTCGGACGAGACGCGGCCGAGCCGCTCGCCGCGGCTGACATCAACCTTGTAACCGCCGGTCGTGTCACGGCGCGTATCGAGAACTTGCATGTTCATGGGACCAATCTCCACGACGGGCGCAGGAGCCTCTCTCCCACTTAATTCACCCGTCGCGAAAACCATTCCGCACTCTCACTCTCAGGGGGCGTTGCGGGGTCTCCCCGCAGAAGGGGTCGGGTCGAGACCTTGAGCTCGGCCGCAGGGGAAGGCTTTCCTCTCGCGTCCATCCTTCGCGGACGAAGGTTTGTACGGAGGGCCGGAGAACCGTAGATCAGGCTTGCAGTAGCGTCGTCTTGGTCAGGAGACCTTTTCCCGCAGCCAGGATGACAGGCCGGCGTCGAGCACCATGCGTGAAAGCTTTCGCGGACCAAGAAGTATGACGCCTGCCGGACCGTTTTCCTCTGCGATGTCGCCGGTGTGCCAGACGAAGAACATCCGGTCATAAGCATCGGCCTCTGCCAGGCGGGCGACATAGTCGTTCAAGGCCGCGGATGTGGCCTGTGATTTGACCTGAACGAAAGCGCGCTCGGCCGTGCTGGGCAAGATGAGCTCCAGGTCCACAGCCTTCTGGGTGCGTCCGACCTGGCTCACCCGGCGCCAACCGCTGGTCGAGAAAACAAGATCGACGAGGAGCTCGAAGTCCTGCCAGGTGAGAAGGCGCATCATATCCACGATCGCCGCCATCAGCGCACGTTCGGCCTCTTCGGCGGCGGCGACCTCGGGGGAGAGCTGATCGCTGAGCTTTCGCAGGAGATACTCTCCCGCCCGAACATCGCAGATCGTCCCCCGGAACATCTGCACCTTCAGCAGACGTCCCGACAGCCGGTCGGCCGAGAGCAGGGTGCCGTTGACGCTTGTGTTGCGCCATCCTTCCGCGGTTTGACGACGGTGGCTGCGATCATCGAGCAATTCGACGGAGCCGGTGGGTCGGCACCAATATAGAAGTCCGCCGACGAACGTGATGAAGATCGAATGCTCGTCGGCCTCATAATAGGCCCGGATTTGATTGACGTCGCGGGTCGCCGCGCCGGCATCACCGCGGATGGCTTTCATTGCCTCCCAGACACCTTGCCAGTCGCCACGAGCACATAGGTCGTGCGGCGCCTCTCGATAGCCGAACCGCAGGACGCCATCGCGCAGGCTTTCGGCCTCCCAGTCTCCGCCGCGACCGAGCTTGATGTAGTAGAGGCGGGAGGCCGTGACAGCAGTCATTCAGAGATCAAGCCTCGCCTTCACTTACCCTATAGATCTCTGATCGGACGTGTTCGGCGATCCGATCGAGTTGCACGAGTAGAGCGACGTCGCCTGCCTCCGCCAATCGGTCTGGAAGGTGCCGTAGGTCGCCGCCCGCAAAGAGAATGAAGTCGTAGTACGGCGGCCAAGCCATCAGTGTCGTGCCTGCAGCGCCTGGGTCCCGCGCAAACACCTTTCGAACATCGTCACGCGAAGCGATGCCATTTGCCTGTTCGAATGAAAGGCCAAGGTCGATCAGTTGCTTCGCCAGGCGCATCAGGCACAGGTCGACTAAGCCAAAGCGTTTCCACTTGGCGCGGACCCGGCTCAAGTCGGGAGCCGGTGAATCGCGATGAACGAACGGCGCCATCAATCCGCTCGAACCGAGCATCCACCTTGTGAACCATCCCTCGCGTTGCAGCCGCGTTGCAACCATGTTCACGAGACATTGTTCTTGATTTGTTCTTAGGTTTTGATACTATTGCCTACTCTGACGGCACCAGAGTCCGGGCGCGCTCGCCTGTGGCGGTGCGACCCACAGTGGGTAAGGTTGGTTTGTGGTTGAAAAATTAGTGATTCGGCTTCACAGTGGCAGCGCCGCGGAATGCCGCGGATTGCCGCGGAGGCCGGTTTGGGCAAAGACGGTCGGGATGCCGAGCGTGTTACTACAACGCTGTCGCGGACGCAGAAGGCGGAGCTTGATCGCCTTGCGAAAGCGCAAGGCGTGAAAGTTGCCTGGCTGGTTCGACGCGCAGTCGAGAGATTTTTGGAAGAATCCGCGGGCGGGCCGATGCTGCCGCTGAATCTAAAAGGGGGCGAAGATGCAAAGTGCTGAACTCTTCGCCGGCTGTGGGGGCCTGGCGCTCGGAATGTCGCGAGCGGGCTTTCGCCACCAGCACATGGCGGAGTTCGATCGGGATGCCGTCGCGACAGTCCTGCATAACAAGACCAAGGGCGTCGAGCACGTTCGCGATTGGCCAATGGGTCTTCAGGACGTGCGGGAAATTGACTGGAAGAAGCTGACCTCACTTGATTTGGTCTCAGGCGGCCCCCCATGCCAGCCGTTTGGAATTGGCGGGAAGAAGCAGGGGCAGGACGACGACCGCGACATGTGGCCGGAAGCCATCCGAGCGGTGCGTGAGGCAATGCCTCGATCGTTTCTCTTCGAGAATGTCAGGAATCTCGCGGGTCCGCGTTTCCGCCCTTACCTTGAATGGATTGTCTCGCATCTGGAGCGCCCTGGGCTGATCCGGAAGCCGGGCGAGTCGCACGCGGCGCATCGCGCGCGGCTCGTGGTGTCGAAGACGCGAAAGGAATTCCAAGTTGTTTGGCAACTTGTGAACGCCGCCGACTTCGGCGCGGCTCAGATCAGGCATCGCGTTTTGATTTTCGGCATCAGAAGCGATCTCGATGTTCTTCCGACACACATGACACCGACGCATAGCCGCGACCGGCTTCTCTGGGAGCAGTACGTCACGGGTGAGTATTGGACGCGGCACGGGCTGAAGAAAGGGCGCGCGCCCTTTCTTCAGCAAGATCGCGCGCGGGTTGAGCGCTTGAAGCTGGCTGGTGTCGCACCGGCTGGCGTTGCTTGGGTAACTCTCCGTGACGCGTTGACGGGCCTCGGCGAACCGAACGGGAAACGTAACCACGTCCTTCAAGTCGGCGCGCGGGTGTATCCGGGCCATACTGGTAGTCCCCTAGATCTTCCCGCGAAGGCGTTGAAGGCCGGCGATCACGGTGTTCCTGGCGGCGAGAATATGATGGTTCGCGACGACGGATCGGTTCGCTACTTCACCACTCGGGAGGCCGCGCGCCTGGTAGGCTTGCCGGATGAGTACGAGTTTCCACGGTCGTGGACCGAAAGCATGCGCCAGCTAGGCAACGCTGTCCCGGCCCCTTTGGGAACCGCGGCTGGTGGGTGGCTGGCGGCACAGCTCGACAGTGGAAGCGTCAGCGGGCGTCTGGCCCCCGCGCGTCGCGCGGCGTAGTTTGTCTTTTATTTCAGCCGGAGGGCGAGTCGCGGCCGTTAGACCTCGTTTCGGCTACCGAGGGGGTTTAGTGGATGGCGTTGGCACCGGATCGAGCCGCGATTAAAGCACTTGAGGACGCGCTCGCGGCCGTGCTCGCGGCTGCCGGCAGTAATCCTCCTCAGGCGGTTGTCCGAAGAATTCGAGAGGGCCTGGCCACGCACGCCGACGCGGTCGAAGCCGCGCGTTCCTCGACCGATCCGGTTCGGATGCCTCGAACGACCTTCGATCCAGCCGATCCAAAGGCAATTGGCCGAATGGTCTCGATCGCGTTAATCGCGCAGCCTCTGATCGCGTTGACCGATGTTCGGCCAGCATACGGTTCTGGTGTCTACGCGATCTACTATCGTGGCGATCACCCGCTTTATGGCGGAATCTCTGGATCCGAGACACCGATCTATGTCGGCAAGGCCGACCCTGCCAAAGATGATGCCAGTACGACGCGGGAGCAGGGGGCAAAGCTCACGGCACGTTTGTTGGAGCATGCGGGAACCATAGGTACGGCGGAAACCTACGGCGACAAGCTACCCTCCCACCTGTCGCCCATCAGACTGGCGGACTTTGTCTGCCGCCGTCTCGTATGCGCGACAAATGCCCAACTTGTCGCCGAGAAGCATCTCATCCGGACGTTTTGGCCGATTTGGAACTCAGAAACCAAGGCCTGTTGGGGAATGAGCAAGCATGGTGACGCGGCGACGACGCGTGCGAATAGGCGATCGCCGTGGGACGTAGTGCATCCTGGTCGTCTCTGGGCCCTGGACGAGCGGCTGGCAGATTCGTTGACGCCTGACGAAATCGCGCAACGCATCGGCGCGACGCTTGAGCGGGTGCCGGCGCGACAAGATCATGCCGCGCTACTGGAGGAAATGTTGGCCGGCTTTCGTCAGGATGATGCCGTGTCAGTGGAACCCGACATTCCACCGGTGGGTGAGAACGTCGCGGGTCCCGAACCGGACGAGGCTGGCGGTGTCGACGACGAATGAGACGGATACTGCCAGAAGCGCGCAGATGTCTCGCATACGGGGGCGTGACACCAAGCCGGAAATGCGTGTGCGTCGGGCGCTTCACGGGGCGGGTTTGCGATACCGTCTTCATGCGAAGGAATTGATCGGGAAGCCCGATCTTGTCTTTCGGGGCCGGCGGATAGCCCTATTTGTCCACGGGTGCTTTTGGCACCAGCATCCGGATCCGAACTGTAAGCTTGCACGAATGCCGAAGTCGAAACTCGATTTCTGGCGCCCGAAACTTGAGGGCAATAGGTTGCGGGACGAAAAAACCCGATCCGCCCTCGAAGCGGAAGGTTGGACGGTTGTCGAGGTTTGGGAATGCGAGACCAAACCGGACCATCTACAGCGACTAATCGCGAGCCTTCAGACGTCAGATCCGCTGCGCGTAGCGGAGAATAAATCCCGATCGAGAGTGGGAGCAAAGGCGGGGAAATGACTCAGGAATTGGATCTTACACCCGCGCCCCGCGTGCTGCAGATGCTCGGCGAAATCAATCTCGAGCAATGGCGATGCCTGGCCGAGCTCATCGATAATTCCATAGATGGCTTCATCGACGCCGCCAGGGCCGGCTCGCCTATCGCTCAGCCGG
Organism: Rhizobiaceae bacterium; assembly: GCA_041743855.1. Taxonomy (GTDB): domain Bacteria; phylum Pseudomonadota; class Alphaproteobacteria; order Rhizobiales; family Rhizobiaceae; genus JBGTLX01. The sequence goes on from JBGTLX010000164.1 coordinate 5,103, forward strand.
AGATCGCAGTCAGCATTCCGACCGCCGATACCGAGAACGCGCGCGTGTCCGTTAAGGACAATGGGCCGGGGATGTCCCTGGAGACTTTGGAGAACGCCCTTCGGGCGGGCTGGTCGGGCAATGATCCGCTGTCAAAGCTCGGCCTTTTTGGCATGGGCTTTAACATCGCTACCGCGCGTCTCGGTATCGTAACAGAGGTCTGGACAAGCCGTCGGGGCGATCCAGAGCAGGTTGGCGTTCGTATTGACCTGGAGGAGCTTCGGGCCTCGGGGAATTACAAGGTGCCTCGCCAGACGAGGGCGAAGTCAAACCATGAGGATCATGGTACTGAGATCGTTGTTACGCGGCTTAAGCCTGAGCAGCGTGCCTATCTGGCGCGCGCGAACAACCGCACGACTATCAAGAAGCATTTGGCTAAAACGTATTCGTCGCTCCTGTCCAATTCGGAAGCTGGCGCGATCCGACTGATGTTGGGCGGCGCGAGGGTCACGCCGCTCCGACCCTGCGTCTGGGATGCGAGCCGGTCGATCGAGCTGCCTGATGGCACCGTTGTTGGCGCGGTGGAGCAGTTCGATGTCGCTCTCGCCCCTCGGCGATATTGCGAGCACTGCATGCGCACGTTGACGAGCGACCAGGAGCAGTGCCCTACCGGGAGCGCGCACTGCGCTATCGTGGAGACCCCGCGAAGGGTAAAGGGCTGGGTCGGCATCCAAAGGTATCTGGACAAGACCGACTTCGGTATCGACTTCATCAGAAACGGGCGAAAAATTGAGATTGGAAGCAAGGATCTTTTCATCTGGAACGATGGAGAGACCCAGGAGGTCGAGTATCCGATCGATGATCCGCGAAGCCGAGGTCGCTTCATAGGAGAGATCCACCTCGACCATTGCCAGGTGAGTTACACCAAGAACCGCTTTGAGCGTGACGATCCGGCATGGAATGAAATGGTTCGGGTCGTGCGCGGCGAGGGCCCGTTGCGGCCCAACACCGCGCGCCAGAAGGGTTTCGATGGCAATCAGAGCCCACTTTACAAGCTATTCCAAGCTTTCCGCCGCACCAGCCCTCAAGGCAAAAATGGTCTGTGGTCCCGGATTATGGTCGTTCAGGATAACGATCGCGCCCTACAGATGGCTGGCTTATTTGCCAGCGCGGATGCCGACTATCTGACCGACGAGCGTTGGTGGCAGCTCGTCGAGGAGCAGGATGCGAAGATTCTCGGCGACACGCCTGGCGCTGGCGACGGAGCGGCGATTCCTCCGGGTTTTCTTGGGGGCGATGCCAATCCCGAAGGTCCAGGCGATGGCGACGGCGGCGGTGTCCCACCCAGCGGTGAACAGCCGCCTGCAGCATCCCCAGCGGCGCCAGAGCCGGCCCCTGTGCGGCGGCCGATATTCGAACTCACCCGCAAGTACATTCATCCGACCTATCGCGCCGAGTTCGATGTAGAGGCTTTCTCCGTCGATCCAACTGACCCGCAATTGCCGGCGGGTCAGCCGTGGGCCGTCCGCTTAGATAACGTCGCTACACGCACCTATTCGTATCTCGTCGATACGGCACACGACGTTTTTCGATCCTCGACGATGACACCCCTCGACGCTCTGCTCGTCGATCTGACTTATCGGACGATTGAGTTTCTTCGCGGGCATAGTCAGGATGCGACGCCGGCGAGTGTTCTCGCGGATTTTCGCGCTGAGTATTGTGGTGGCACCCGCCTAGATGAACAGGAAATTATCGCCCTAGCAGGCAACATTCTGAGCGATATCTGCCGTTCTGTAGCTGGTCTTATAGACGGTCAATCCGCCGAGGCCATGTATGACGAACTGACCGATCGTGAGAAGGAGGGCATCGCTCGCAGGATGGCCGGCCGCGGCGTCGCTGATCCACGAGCCCTCATGTTGGACGGCCGGTTTTGGGACTATGCGGACGGCGGTACGGTACGTCGGTTATTCATGCGGCATCCCGAGCTCTTTCTTGATGGAAAATACTGGGAGGACGCATACGCTGTCCTTGATTTCGGCGCCCCTGAGGTGACGAACGATGCGAAGGCGGCAACCGTCGCGCGTTATGACGCGTATCTCGGTGACGCCATTTGGCTCGCTGATCAAACGCCAGCGGACTTGGCGCGGGCCTCACGCGACACCGTGATCCGATCGACGTGTTCGCTCCGGCTCCTCAGACCGGATGTCCCGGTGTGACAGCGGAGCCCTTCCTCCACACGCAACGACTGTTAAAGGGGCCATGGCAAGCCTTCGAGCGGGATGTTGCTCGGCTGTTGGTATGCAACGGCTTTGAGGATGTCAGGCTCATTGGTGGTTCTGGTGATGCTGGCGCCGACGTCCTTGGGGTCAAGAACTCCGAGTTGTGGGTGATCCAGTGCAAATTCACAACCGGCGGCTATCCGTCGCCGGCGGCTGTGGATCAGGTCGGCGAAGCGGCGCGCTACTATCAGGCTGATCGGCTCTACGTTGCTACAAGTCGTCGTGCTGGACCGGCGATGCAGGCGTCAGTTCGCCGTTGGGCCGCGTTAGGCATCGAGATTGGTATTCTTGAACCGGCAACCTTGCTGGAGATGGCGAGGCGCAGCCCGGAATATCCGCCCAGCAGACGTGATCTTCGCGATTATCAGCTAGAGGCCGTCGATCGATTTGTCGGCTCTCTGCGCGAAACCGGCCGCGGACAGGTCGTTCTCGCGACCGGACTTGGAAAGACAGTCGTCTTGGCAGAGAGCATCGCTCAGCTCTTTCGCGATGAGGCGATCCCAGGGGGGCGGGCATTGGTGCTCGCCGGCACGAGGGAGCTGGTCGATCAGCTGCAGAGGGCTTTTTGGGACCAGCTTCCAAAATGGGTTCCGACGCACCGCCTGATCGGTGGCGAGTATCCGAGCGAATGGAATGGGATCACGTTCGCGACCGTTCAAAGCGCTGTATCTCGGCTCGATGACTTACCCGACTTCGGGGTCGTGATGATCGACGAGGCGCACCATGTCGGCTCCGACACCTTCCGCCGGGTGACGGATAAAATGGCGGAGGCGATGATCGGCGGTGTCACGGCAACTCCGTGGCGGGGCGACGGCTATGATATCGACCACTTGCTGGGCCCACCCGTCGTTCGAATCGGTATCGCTGAGGGCCTGAGACGGGGATTTCTCTGCGAGGCGGATTACCGGCTGCTCGCCGACAACATCGACTGGTCGTTTGTGCGATCGCACTCGCGCAACAGTTATTCGATCACTCAGCTCAACAAGCTCTTGCTACTACCAACGCGTGATGAGGAGGCGGCGCGCGCGATCCGGGACACCTTCGACAAGGAGGTCCGACGCTCGGCGATAATATTCTGTTCCTCCGTGACGCACGCCAAAAGCTTCGCGGCCATGCTGAGACTGTTTGGCTTTCGCGCTGAGCCGATCACCGGCGACATGACGCCTCGGGAACGTGATCGGACAATGGCGGCCTTTCGAAAGGGCTCGCTCGACATTGTCACAACTCGCGACCTGTTCAATGAGGGCGTCGACGTACCGGACGTTGACATGATCGTCTTCATGCGCGTCACGCACAGCCGTCGGATCTTTGTTCAGCAATTGGGTCGGGGCCTGCGCATCAGCCCGAGGAAGAAGAAAGTCGTCGTTCTCGATTTTGTTAGCGACCTGCGTCGCCTCGCGGAAGTTGTCGAGCTTGAGAAAGCTGTCCGAGGGGACGTCGAGCGGCTGCGTCTGCCAGGCGTCATACAGTTCCGGGACGAGGGCGCGGGTACATTCATGCTCGACTGGATGAAAGACCAAGCCGATTTGTTCACCCGTGAGGGTGATCCGACACTTGAACTGCCTGCTTTCGATTTCCCGGCCCCTCATACCAGGGGCGGAATTCAATGACTGCCATCTCGACGGCCCTACGTGACAACCTGAGGGACAAGCTCTGGCAGCAGTGTGATGACCTTGGCTGGATGTCGCTCCAGGACGTGGAGCGGGCCCGCTACTACGAGCTTTGGACGCGGGATGCCTCAATCGGCGGACAACTTGCGCATGTGATGGATGCCCGGAAGGTGCGCGTCTACATCAAGGATTCCCTGGTGAAGCCCTATGTCAGGGCGCGGCTGTCCTTAAATGAAGGCGAAGTCTGGCGCTTACTTGGACTTACGGCCATCGATCGCGTTGTTCACGTCTATATCAAACCACATGGACGGAGGACCGAGGACGGTCGGGTCATCGGCTGGGGTCGAAGTCGCGATTGGAAATCCGTCCTAATGGCGGTCTTCGAGCGCGGTCGCGCGCAAAGTTCGTTTTCGTCATTCGGTGTCGTCCTACTTGAGAGCGGGAAGACCGAGGACGAACGATCCCGCAACCTTGTTAGAGAGGCCGCGCAGAGGCTTGGCATTGAAAAACTGGCCTGGTTGGAGTGATCATGAGAGATAAATATCCAGGCTGGTATCCAAAGTCGGTGGTCGAGGCCTCGGCGTTGTGGGACAACGCCATTTTTGTCCCTGACGCGAATGTTTTGCTGCACTGCCTCCGTCACCCCGCCGCGGTTCGCGAAGAACTTTTGCGTCTGTTCGACGCGCTAACAGAATCTCTGTGGATTCCATATCAGGTTGGGTTGGAGTTTCATCGTAATCGCTTGGATGTCGAGCTTGGCGCGCAGGATGCCTACGACGTCTTGATCAAAGATCAGGAAACAACAATCGAGAAGGCGCGCGAGCGGCTGAGGCAACTTCGCGCTCATCCCACGATAAGCGTGCCTAAGGAATTGGCCGCCTTGGATATGTTCTCGGCGGATTTTCGCGCGCGAATGGCAGCCTCGCAAGCCTCACATCCGGCCGAGGACATCGCGGCCGCCGTCACGCGCCTGACGCAACTCTTGGATGGCCGAATTGGTGATAAGTGGAAGCCCGAGCAACTCGCGGCACTTAAGAAAGAGGGTGAGGATCGCTATGCGAAGAAGATCCCGCCTGGATACAAAGACGCGAAAAAGGATGTTGGCGAGTTCGACAAGTACGGTGATCTGATTATCTGGAAGGACATGATCGCCAAGGCGAAGGCGGACAAGCGGCCGGTCATTTTCATTTCAGACGACGCCAAGGAAGATTGGTGGTGGATTCATAAGGGTCGAAAGCTGGGTCCTCGGCCTGAGCTGATCGAGGAATTTCAAGCCGGCTCGGATCAGGACTTCCACATCTATGAGTTCGCCCAATTCCTGCGGTTTGCGGCGGAGCGCTTTCCCGAGATCAAGGCGGGAGTCGATCAGGTCGAGAAAAGTCTGCAGGACGATGTGCGCGCTCGCAAGAAGCAGAATGAGGTGGCGGAAGCGATCGAGACGCGGGCAAGGGTTCGGGAACTCGAAGACGAACGTGATCAAATTGTTGCCGCCCTGTCGGGCGCGCCGGGTGCGGCGATGCCGGTAGCGACCGTTGATAGAGCTGCGCTCAGAGCGCGCCTCGGCGAGCTCACCGCGGAATTGGAAACCCACCAACCAAGGCCAGAGACGAGCTCCGCGATCTTGGGCGGAAGTGACGCCGCCGGAACCAAGGAGGAGGCGCCGTGATCGGCGCCATGCTCGTTTGCGTGAGTTGCCCCATGAGGAGCCCTAATGCCACCGTTCGCCATGCGCCGCGTAGGATTCGAGCGGAGTAATGTCACTTGATGGATGAGCCAGCGCGGACCGCGCCCGTGTCCCTGGAGATTGCGGACCGGCTCGACTGGTTGGCGCGACAGGAGCTCGATGAAGTTGAACGGTTCATTGGGACTGTTCCCCCGATCGAGTGCGCGGTCCTGCTCATCGAGGCCTGCCGCTGTCTCGACCATATGCATGTCGTTCAGAAGCTATCGCGCAGGGAGGAGGGGAAGCTCTCCGTACATGATTTCGACATCGTCGTCCGTGGTTGGAATGTGCTGTTTGGTCTCCTCATGCAGCGGAAGGGAGAGTTCAATGGCGTCCCGCTTAGAGAAAGCCTTCCGGAACTCCGCCAGGCGCTCATGGGCATGCTGCATTTCGCTGGCCGATATGTACTGCTCAACCGCACAGCGGAGATGGTGCGCCACGGGATGGTCTCCGCGATGGCGGACGGGGACAAGATCGAATTGAAGCTAAGCGACCGAACCCTCTCGGACCATTTCCATGATCAGGTTGACCATGGGAAATTCGCTGAACTGAATGCGAAGGTGCTGAGGGGGTACAAAGCCGTAGCTACCGACGCCGATACCGCGCAACATCTCCGTGATGTGATGGGAAGGCTGACGTTTCCCTGGAAAACGCCGCAGGGTTTGATGGTCGGCTACAGCGCTGATCCAGAGATTGACGCCTACTTCCTCGATGCCGTTACGCAGAATACCCTGCAGTGGCGGGACGACGCTGGGATCCATCCTCGCGCAGAGCTAGGCGGTTGCTCTGGGGGATTGCTGACGACCGTTGTCCATGTGCTGATGAGCTTTTACACGAAGCACATCATGTTTGTTGAAGAGGCGATCAAGCTTCATCCAGGCGTCAACCAGCATATGAGCCTGACAATCTGGAAGACGCGAGCCGACCTCATAACGTCCCTCTTGATCGCCACTGAGGCTTCTGAGGAGGAGGTCAGCGCGGCGCTCGACCTGATCACGGTGCGTGCTGATGACGCCGCCTACTTCCTCACGGAGCAGGCACCCGGCATTCCCTTGGTAATCGAGCTCTGCAACGGATATCTCCTGACACCGGTGAGCGGCGTCTTCCGCAATCCGTTTAACGCGATCCGAATGCTCCGCGAGTCGACATCTGTAGCGATCCGGAACGCGCTTCGCGAACATCGTGAAGAGTGGATGGCCGAGGACCTTTACGCGCTCTTTGAAGGTCCACGGTTTCAACGTGTGTCTGGTCAAACGAAGCTGCGGCGGGACGGCCAGATTGTCACAGACATCGACGCGGCGATTTTCGATAACGCGACGGGCGAGCTAGTGCTCTTCCAGCTCAAGTGGCAGGACTTCACCAGCAGCAGCGTCCGAACTCAACGAAGCAAGGCCAAGAACTTTAGCGACCAGGTGCAGGACTGGGCCGAGAAGGTCATGTCCTGGATCAACCAGTTTGGGGTGGCGGCGCTTTGTCGAGCGCTCAAGATCAAGCCGCCGGATGGTACAGAGCCTCGCATTGTGCGGCTGATTGCGATCGGCCGTTCCAACGCTCGCTTTCGCAGCTACGGTTATAACACAGCAGGGAACATGCTGGTCGTGCCATGGCCGCAATTCGCGCGCCTTCGTCTCGCCATCGGTCCGGGCCAGGATTTCTTCAAGCTCCTGACACAGGCGGTCATCAGCGAAAATGCCGTACCCGTCGAGCGCAAGCCGTTGCCCTACGTCCTTGAACGCCACGGATTACGAGTGACCTTTCGAGACATCTGGAGCGGCTTTGAAAACGGTGATGACGATCCTGGCTCTGCGGCGGCCGGGCAGTCAGGGTGACGTCGATCGGCGTAGTTTGACTCGCGGCGGATGGCTCAATCAGGCAGACGCAGGGCGAATTTCACGAGACATCGAACCGCGCCAAGAACGCCTCGCGGTATGTGGATTGGATCGACGGCGAATTCGTCGCGCCAAGCGACCGCATCACCAGGGAGATGTTGGCTGAGATGTATCCCCACGGTGACGGCCGCCTTGCTGAGGTAGGCTGAAGGCTGCAAGTCCTAGTGCAAGCACTAGGAGAGGGCCTCACGCCGGGCGAACCTCCGCGCCGCCAGAGGGCGTCGGGCTCGGGAGTGAACGGGCCGGTTCGGCGAACGCGGTCACAGAATAGCAAGGGTGATCGGCGTGCGGGGCAATGAGGGCCTACTATCCCCGCCGGACAGGTGCCGCGCATGTGTGCTAATCGCGGCCCTCCTTGAAAAGTGTCAGAAAACCGCGTATGTTTCTGACAGGAGAATGGCCATGCAACGCTTGACCGAACAGATTCTAACGCACGCGAAAGGGCTGCCGGAGGGCACGCCAGTCGCGGCTAAAAGTTTGCTCCACCTCGGCAATCGCGCCGCAGTGGACCAGGCTCTGTCGCGCCTGAGCGAGAGGGGCCATCTGATCCGGGCGGGCCGCGGCGTCTATCTGCTCCCAGTAACGAGCCGGTTCGGCACGCGGGCTCCCTCTGTGGAACAGGCTGTCGAGGCGCTGGCCAGCCAGCGGGGGGAGACCATCGTCCCGAGTGGCGCCGCTGCGGCCAACATCTTGGGCCTTACGACCCAAGTGCCGGTCCGGTCGGTCTATCTGACTTCCGGCCGCACCCGAAAGATGAGCCTCGGCAAGCAGGTCGTAGAGCTTCGCCACGCGCCTCGTTGGCAGCTCGCCATGGCGCATCGGCCCGCTGGCGAGGCAGTGCGAGCCTTGGCTTGGCTTGGGCCGGAGAAGGCCGAGGCTGCCCTACAGACCTTGAAACGGAAACTCCCGCCCGGCGCCTTCAGCGAGTTGGTCGCGGTGGCGCCGCAGCTTCCGACCTGGCTGGCGCGCAGCGTGGGCAAGGCCGCGCATGGCTGATCTCTTTCTCCACCTCGCGGTCGAGGATCGGCGCGAGGCCCTCGGCGTCGCGGCCGATCGGTCTGGCCGGCCGGCACATCTTCTCGAGAAGGACGTGTGGGTGGTCTGGGCGCTCGCCACCCTTTACGGCTCGGCGCTCGGCGAACATCTGGTGTTCAAGGGCGGCACGTCGCTATCCAAAGCATATCAGGTCATTCGGCGGTTTTCTGAGGATGTCGACCTGACTTACGACATCCGGGCGATTGCACCTGATCTGGTGGGCGAAAACGGCGAAGGGTTGCCGAAGACCCGTAGCGAGGAAAAACGCTGGTCCAGCGAGGTGCGCAAGCGCCTGCCCGAG
>JBGTLX010000165.1:0-1625 GCA_041743855.1 Rhizobiaceae bacterium
GAAATCCTGGCGCGCCCGCCGGGCAAGAAGCCGCAGACGATGACGCTACTTTCGGGCGGCGAGCAGGCGCTGACGGCGATGGCGTTGATCTTTGCGGTGTTTTTGACCAATCCCGCGCCGATCTGCGTGCTCGACGAGGTCGACGCGCCGCTCGACGACCACAATGTCGAGCGTTTCTGCAATCTGATGGACGAGATGGCGCGCACAACCGAAACGCGCTTCATCATTATCACCCACAACCCGATCACCATGGCGCGGATGAACCGGCTCTTTGGTGTGACCATGGCGGAACAAGGCGTCAGCCAGCTTGTTTCGGTGGATCTGGGCGCCGCCGAGCAGCTAAGAGAAGCGAGCTGAACCCGACATCAGCAGATGGGCATTGGCTTCGCATGACCGAATACAAACCCCTGCTTGAGCTGGGCAAGACATGCTGGCGCATCGAAAAGGCGGACCGCCTTGCCTTGATCGTCGATGCGGCGGACTATTTCCGGCTGGTCAAGGCCGCGATGCTCAAGGCCCGGCACAGCATCCTGCTGATCGGCTGGGATTTCGACACAAGGATAAAATTCGAGCCGGAACGAGCGACGCTGGAAGGGCCGAACCGCCTCGGCAAATTCCTGTCGTGGCTGCCCAAGCAGCGCCCGGAACTTTCCATCTATCTGCTGAAATGGGATCTGGGCATGGTGCAGGCGCTGGGGCGCGGAATGACGCCGATCTTCATCATGAACTGGATGACCAGCGATCGGCTACATCTGCGCCTCGATTCAGCCCATCCGGCCGGCGCGGCGCATCATCAGAAGATCGTCGTCATCGACGACGCGCTGGCCTTTTGCGGCGGCATCGACATGACGGTGGACCGCTGGGACACGCCCCAACATCTCGACGACGACCCGCGCCGCAAAGAGCCAAGCGGGCGCGCCTACGGACCCTGGCACGACGCCACGACGGCGATCGACGGAATGGCGGCCCGGGCGCTTGGCGACCTGTTCCGGGCGCGCTGGCGCACCGCCACCGGCAAAAGTCTCGATCCCAATCCGGGCAAATCCGACCCGTGGCCCAAGGGCCTCGCGCCGACCATGAAAAACGTCGATGTCGCCATCGCGCGCACCATGCCGCAACTCGACGACAGGCAGGAGGTCCGCGAGATCGAGGCGCTTTACCTCAAGGCGATCGGCAGAGCGGAGCGCTCGATCTATATCGAAAGCCAGTATCTCGCCTCGCGCAGGATCGCCGAGGCGCTGGCGCGCCGGCTGGCCGAGCCAAAGGGCCCCGAGATCGTGATCGTGCTACCCCGATCTGCCGACGGCTGGCTGGAAAGCAAGGCGATGGACGGCGCGCGCAAGAAACTCCTGAATATGCTGTGGCGGGAGGATCGGCACGACCGTCTCGGCGTGTTCCATCCCCAGACCGCCGGCGGCAAGCCGATCTATGTCCATGCCAAGATCATGGTGATCGACGACTGGCTGCTGCGCGTCGGCTCGTCGAACCTCAACAACCGGTCCATGGGCTTCGACACCGAATGCGATCTCGCGGTCGAAGCCATCCCCGGTTCGCCGGGTGTGACGAAACTGCGCGAAACCATCCTGTCGATCCGGCAAAAACTTCTCTGCGAGCATCTCGACGTC
>JBGTLX010000166.1:0-1617 GCA_041743855.1 Rhizobiaceae bacterium
ACGCGAAGCGCGGATGGGGCGCGGCTGACCTTATGATAATGGCGAGTAACGCGTCTTGAAGGCGCTTTTCAAACACCACCTATTAACGGTGGCAATTCTCCTACCGTTAGTGATGGTCGCTCGCTACACACTGTTTGAAGACGCCTTCGAGTTTCAGTTGTTTTTCGACCAATTGAAACAATATATAGCCCCGGTTGTAATCATGTTGTCGGTCATGCTGCTCTCAGGCGTAGTCGTTGTCGCGGTAAAAAAGGTCGACAAACTCCACCAAGAGAAGCTGGCGACTGGTTTCTTCTGGTTCAGCTCGATCCTGTTGGTCCTCGCCTTCGCTGCCGTTTTTGCTAATGTTAAGCTACGGGACGGCCAATCGTCGGATCAATCCAGCAGAAGTGTCGCGATCCCTTGAACGCCCCACTTATCCCCACCGATCCCCTCGTGCTGTTCATGCCGTCCGGCAAGCGCGGGCGGTTTCCGGTCGGCACGCCGGTGCTGGACGCGGCGCGCTCGCTCGGCGTCTATGTCGAGAGCGTGTGCGGCGGACGCGCCACCTGCGGGCGCTGCCAGATCGAGGTGCAGGAAGGCAGTTTCGCCAAGCACAAGATCGTCTCGTCCAACGACCACATTTCCGAACGCGGCGCGAAGGAGATTCGCTACGCGTCGGTGCGCGAATTGCCGGAGCGCCGCCGCCTCTCCTGCTCGGCGATGATTTTGGGCGATCTCGTCATCGACGTGCCGCAGGACACGGTCATCAACGCGCAGACCATCCGCAAGGCCGCGACCGACCGCGTGATCGAACGTAATTCGCCCGTCCAGCTTTGCTATGTCGAGGTGGAGGAACCCGACATGCACAAACCGCTCGGCGACCTCGATCGGCTGAAGGCGACGCTGGCGAAGGACTGGGGCTGGAAGGATCTTCGCGTCTCCCAGCATCTGATACCGGAAGTCCAGAGGATCTTGCGCAAGGGCAACTGGTGCGTCACAGCGGCAATTCACAAGGACATGGAGTTCTCGCGTCCGACGGTGATCGCGCTCTATCCGGGCTTGAAGAACGAGGCTTACGGAATCGCCTGCGATATCGGCTCGACTACCATCGCCATGCATCTCGTCTCGCTGCTGTCGGGCCGGCTGGTCGCGACCTCCGGCACTTCGAACCCGCAGATCCGCTTCGGCGAGGACCTGATGAGCCGCGTTTCCTACGTGATGATGAATCCCGATGGGCGCGAGGCGATGACGGCCGCGGTGCGGGAGGCTGTCAACCAGCTCATCGGCCAGGTTTGCGACGAGGGCAATGTCAGCCGCGACGACATCTTCGATCTGGTTTTCGTCGGCAACCCGATCATGCACCATCTGTTTCTCGGCATCGATCCGACCGAGCTCGGCCAGGCGCCCTTCGCGCTCGCCGTATCGGGGGCGGTCCAGGGCTGGGCGCACGAGATAGACATCACGGTCAACCGCGGCGCGCGGCTCGATCTCCTGCCCTGCATCGCCGGCCATGTCGGCGCCGACGCGGCAGCCTCAACGATGTCGGAAGGACCGCACCGCCAGGACGAGATGATGCTTCTGGTCGATGTCGGCACCAATGCCGAGATCGTGCTGGGCAACCGGCAACGGGTCGTC
>JBGTLX010000167.1:0-2136 GCA_041743855.1 Rhizobiaceae bacterium
TCTGGTGGAGGGGGTAGGATTCGAACCTACGAAGGCATGAGCCAGCAGATTTACAGTCTGCCCCCGTTGGCCGCTTGGGTACCCCTCCCAAATTGAGCCGCGTATTTTCGTTTGCGCGGCCTCTGCTGTCAACGCTAGGCCGGCCTCGATAAGTGACTGATCCCGGTCAGGGAACCCTGAAAAAGGAGGAAAAAGGGGACGGACACCTTTTCCCAAAGCGGAAAAAGGTGTCCGTCCCCTTTTTCAACCGTAGCCGCGAGCGACCAAGACACCGAGCAATGGAAGCATCAGCCAGAGACCCAAGCCGAGGGCGATACTCGCCCTGACGCGGTCGATTTCCCGGGTCAGCGGTGCAAATGCCGGGGCCGTCCGCGCTTCGCGGTTCCAGCGGATGTATTGAAGTGTCGGCGTCACCGCTAACAGCACGACCGCGATAAGGAGCGTAATCTTCAACCAAAACAATCGATTAGCAAGGTAGTAGGCGACGTCCTGGCCATAGTAGAGGGCCCGCGCGAGACCGGTTGCGAGGCTTGCAATCAGGGCAAGCAGGTAACCCAGGTCGACCGTGCCCAGAAGCCGCGCCTGAGTCCGGTCTGGCATACGCCGGCACAGCCAGTACTCCGTCAGGAGGAGCCCGGCTGCAACGCCGATGGCCAACAGGTGCAGCCAGGCAAAAATGGCGCCAATGATCGGGGGCCCAGCCGGCATTTCAACTTCCCACGAGGCGGGCAAATCCGGCGGCATCCATGTTTGTGCCGCAAATAATAAGCCCGACACGCCGTCCGGCCAGCCGCTCGCGCAGCGGGCCCAGCAAGGCGGCCGTCGCGGCTGCGCCCGCCGGCTCCACGGCAAGGCGCGCATGTTCCAGCAGGAATCGCATCGCGGCGATCATTTCGGCATCGTGGATACGGACGATTTCGTCGATGCTCGCGCGACACAGCGCGAAAGAAATCGGCAGCGCGTACGGAGCCCCAAGGCTGTCGGCAATCGTGTCGATTTTTTCGATCGATTGCGGCGAACCGGCTGCAAAGCTCCGGAACATCGTGTCCGCACCAAAGGGCTCGACGCCCAGCACTTCGCAGCGCGGATTTATCAGCTTTATGGCCGTGGAAACGCCTGCGGCGAGGCCGCCTCCGCCGATCGGCACGATGACGGCTTCGAGGTCCGGCACCTGCTCCATGAATTCGAGCCCGAGCGTGGCTGTGCCCATCGCAACGCGCAGTCCCTCGAAGGGATGAATCAGCTTCCGCCCTTCGGTGTCCTGGATTTCCTGCACGCGACGGAAGGCCTCGTGAAAATCCGGTGCGAGCTCGATTTCGGCCCCATAGCGCCGGCATTCCGCGATGCGAAACGGATTGGCGCCGACCTTCATGACGACCTTGGCGCTCGTGCCCACCGTTCGCGCGGCAAAAGCGGCGGCAATCGCATGATTTCCGGCGCTGATCGCGCAAATGCCACGGCCCAGTTCGGCCTCGTCGAGCGCAAGCATATTGAGGAGCGCTCCGCGAGCCTTGAAACTGCCCGTGCGCTGGAAAAGTTCGAGCTTGAGGACGGCTTTCGTGCCCCGTGCGAACGCGGTTTCTACCGCAGGCCCGGACAGCGGCTGAATCGGCGTTTTCAGGATCCGGTCGCCGAGCTTCGCCCTCGCCTCCCGGATCTCCGCGAGCGTCAACCGGGGCGCCGATTCCGCGTGGGCATTCATCGGCCGGCATGGTATCGGATCGGCTGCAATCAGCGGGTTACCGCACTGCAAAAACCGATTGTCGGACCGAGCTTTTAACCCTGCCTCACGGTCGGCATACTGGGCCGGCTCGGACTTGAAAACTTAGAAGAACACGGGAATCGGGGGACCATGGAACGCCGCCTGCACAGCCGGCATCGTGCCCGCGCCACGGTTTACGTGGTGGTGCCGGGACGTCGTGGTTCGCTCTGCAAGGCCCACAACCTGAGCGCCAACGGCGTCTTTGTCGAAACCCGGAACCTCGGCCTCGCAAAAGGCTCCATCGTCGAACTGGCGTTCGCGATCAACCTCGGGGCTATCACCAAGATTCATCGCCGCAAGGCAATCGTCGCCCATGTTTCGCGGGGCGGGACTGGCCTTAAAATGGAGTGCTACGCGGCGCGTTGAAGCGCCGG
>JBGTLX010000168.1:0-4519 GCA_041743855.1 Rhizobiaceae bacterium
TCGATGATCATCTTCGACAGCGTGATCGAGGCTTCCGTGCCGTGGCCGACATAGGCGTGGTAGTAGGCAAGATTGCTTGCCTGTGCCGCAATTGCGTCGGCTATCTTCTGGCGGCCATAGCCGACATTGACGCAATAGAGACCGGCAAAGGCGTCGAGGCTTTTGCGGCCGGTCACGTCGGTGATGTAGACGCCTTCGCCGCCGGCGATGATGCGCGTAGGCGATTCGCCCCGCGCATGTGTTCCCATATGGGTAGAGGGATGGAAAAAATGGTCGCGATCCCAAGCGGCGAGTTCGTTCGAGTGTTCAAGCATTTTTTTGACTCCAGAAATGTGTTTCAGGCTGCGCTTAGGCAGAGATATTTGAGATCGGTGAAAGCCTCGAGCCCATGCCGAGACCCTTCGCGGCCGATGCCCGACTGCTTGACCCCGCCGAAGGGGATCGGCGCGCCGGTGATTTTTACGCGGTTGATCGCGACCATGCCATACTCGAGCGCGCGGCCCATGCGCAATTGGCGCGCGCCGTTTTCGGTGACTACATAGGCGACCAGCCCATATTCCGTATCGTTGGCGCGGGCTATCACCTCTTCCTCGGTATCGAAAGGCGTGACGGCGGCGACCGGCCCGAACGTCTCCTCGCGCATGATCAGCGAATCGTCGGTAACGTCGGCAAGCAGCGTCGGCTGGTAGAACAGTTTTCCAGCCTTATGGCGGTGTCCGCCGGCCAGGCAGCGCGCGCCGCGGGCGAGTGCGTCGGCGACCTGTTCCTCGACCTTGACGACGGCGCGCTCGTGCATCAGCGGACCGATATCGGCATTGTCCGACAGGCCGGCTCCCATCTTCAATCCCGCGATCTTTTCCGCGTAGGCCGTGCAAAAGGCATCATAAATTCCGCGCTGGACATAGATGCGGTTGGCGGCGAGGCAATCCTGTCCCGACGTTGCAAACTTGGCGTCGATGGCGATGGTGACGGCTCGCTCCATGTCGGCGTCGTCGAAGACGATCAGTGGGGCGTGGCCGCCAAGCTCCATGACGAGACGCTTAATCGTCGGCGCGCATTGCGTAGCGATGATGCGGCCGATCTCTGTCGAGCCGGTAAAACTCAGCGCACGGACGCGACTGTCTTCGCAGATGCGGCCGACAATCGTTGCGGCATCGCCGGTGACGACGTTGAAAACGCCGGCGGGCAGGCCGGCGCGCTCGCCGAGTTCGGCCAGCGCCAGCGCCGACAGCGGCGTTTCGGAGGAGGGGTGGGCGACGATGGTGCAGCCCGCCGCAAGGGCCGCGACAGCCTTGCGGGTCAGCATGGCTGCGGGAAAATTCCACGGGGTCACGACGCCGACGACGCCGAGCGGTTCGCGCCGCACGATCATCTCCGCGCCCGGCAGATGGCTGGTGACGCTCTCGGCGTTCATGCGGTTTGCCTCCTCGGCATACCATTCGATGAAGGAGGCTGCGTAGTCGATCTCGCCCAGCGATTCCTTCAGCGGCTTGCCGTTTTCGAGCGTCATCAAGAGCGCGAGATCTTTCCTGGCGGCGACGATCAGGTCGAACCATTTGCGCAGGATTTTGGAACGCTCTCTGGGCAGTAGCGCCCGCCATTTCGGAAAGGCGCGCGCCGCCGCGTCGATGGCGCTTGTCGTCTGGCCGGCATCGAGCGCAGCCACCCAGGCGACCCTCGCGCCGCTGGCGGGATCGGTGACCTCGAAGCTTTTGGCCGCCTCGCTGGCGGTCCAATGGCCGTCGACATAGGCAAGTTCGCGGTGCAGCCGGCGGTCGGTCAGCCGGTCAAGCGCCTCGTGGCGATGGGGTCGTGCGAAATGAGCGGACATGGATGGCCTCCGGTCGGTTAGCGGAAGGATACCGGACCGGCAGCGTGAAAGAGGCTGAATGGAGGAGCGAGGGGAGAGAGATTCTCTCCGGCCGGCCTGCGCAGAAGACTGTCTGTTTGGTTGCTTAGACAAGTTCAGTCGGGATACCGAGTTCCACGCCGGCTTTCGCCATGCCTTTGTCGAGCGTGCAAATCGTCGCGCCATGATCGGCCGCAATGGCAAGATGAAGCGTCGCCGGCGCGGAGACCAGCGCTGCTTCGTGCCGCAAATTGTGCTGCCGCCTCGAAATAGCGATCATCGACGGTGAGCAGTGTAAGCGACTCGCTCTGCATTCTGGGTAAACTCGGAGAGAACAGCGGCGTATTCTGTCGCCAGTATTTGGCTGCGATGCATCTTCATCGACAAAGCCGCCGCAAATTCGGCGCGCACCCAACTGCTGATCAGGAACGGTTCCGATCGCCCGCGATCAATCCAACGACGCACGTCGGTCGAGCGCTCTTCGTTCGTCAGCAGCGAAACGACGATTGACGTATCGAGATATCTGCGGGTCAATACCGTGCTTCATCGCGCAAACGACGCATGAAATCACCAGCAGACTCTTCCTGATAGGTCATATTTTCAGTCAGTTTGCGTAGAGCTTCGACGTCGATGGGCTTCCGCGGTTCCTGAGGCTTGGGCTGCTCCACCGCCTCGATCCGCGCCACGACCTCCCCGCCACGCGCGACAACGACGGTCTCGCCACTTTCAACGCGGGCGATGATTTCGGCCAAGCTTTCCTGCGTGTCCTCGAGATTGATGCGCTCCATGATCAGATTCCTACAAGCGTCGTGTTATGCCATCGTCCAGCAGAACTGCCAAGCACGCTCAAGTTCAGCTATCGACAGCCACCAACTCCGTCACCGGCAGCACCGTCCCTTCCTTCACCGTCTTGGTGACGATGTAGGTGAAGTAGCGGTCGATCCCGATCTCGCGTTCGAGCAGCCCATCCACGAGATGCTGATAGGCGTCGATGTCGCGCGCCATCACCTTCAGCACATAGTCGACGCCGCCGCCCACCGACCAGCACGCGACGATCTCGGGCGTATCGCGGATGGCCCGCTCGAAGCGGTCGAAGTCGGCCTGACGGTGGGCGCCGAGCGTCACCTCCATCAGCACGGTCGCCACGGGCGCGATGACGCGCATGACGACCTTGGCGTGGTAGCCGCTGACGATGCCGGCCTTTTCGAGCTTGCGCAGCCGCATCCAGCACGGCGTCGGCGACAGACCCACTCTTTCGGCGAGAGCCAGCTTGGTGATGCGCCCGTCGCGCTGGATGGCGTCGAGAATTTTCAGATCGATGACGTCGAGTTTGGGCGTGGACATGATTTTTCGCGTTTCCGGCAGCACATTGATCGCGCGTGCTTTGGATTGTCAATTGCACTGATTTCATCCACAGTATCATCATGACAATGTGGCGTCCCGATTCAACTGCGATCAAGCGTCCGGCCTATCTGTCGCTAGCCGATCAGATCGGCCGGGCAATTAACGACGGCAGGCTGGAAAGCGGGGCGCGGCTGCCGACCCACCGGCGGCTGGCCGACGACATGAAGCTGTCGGTGCAGACGGTGAGCCGGGCCTATGAGGAGTTGATCCGCCGCGGCCTGATTTCGGGCGAGATCGGGCGCGGCAGCTTCGTGCAGACGCGCCGGCGCGAACTCGATCCTCCCTATCTGCCGGAGCGGCTCGGCGAAGTCATCGATCTGTCGATCCTGAAGCCGGTCTGCGAGACGATGCATCTGGACCGGCTGAAGCAGGCGCTGGGCTGGCTTGCGGAAAACCTGCCGTCGAGTTCGGCGCTGTCGTTCCGGCCCAATGTCGTTTTCCCGCGCCATCGGGCCATCGCGGTCGACTGGCTGAGGCAGTGCGGGCTGTCGGTCTCGCCCCAGAACATCAGCCTGACCAACGGCGCCACGGCGGGCATGACGGTGGCGCTGATGAGCGTCGCGCCGCCGGGATCGACGGTCGCCACGGAAGCGATCGGTCATCACACGCTGACGCCGCTGGCCACCTATCTCGGCCTCAACCTAGAGGGATTGGCGATCGACGACGACGGTCTCATCCCCGAGGCGCTGGACGAAGCCTGCGCCAGATCGGGCATTCGCGCTGTTTTCGTGCAGCCTTCGGTGATCAATCCGACCGCCACGCTGATGAGCGAGAGCCGCCGCCAGGCAATCGCGGCCGTGGCGCGCAAGCATGATATCGCGATCATCGAGAACGATGTGCTCGGTCCGCTGGTCGAAAACCGGCCGCCGCCGATCTCGGCATTTGCGCCGGAGCGCACGCTCTATGTCACCAGTTTCACCAAGATCTGCGTGCCTGGCCTGCGCATCGGCTATCTGGCGGCGCCCGACCGCTATGTCGCCGCCGCCGCCAACCGGCACCTGGTGTCGAACTGGATGGCGACGCCGATGGTGGCCGAGATCGCGTCGAAATGGGTGACCGACGGCACCGCGATGGAACTGGTTTTGTGGCAGCGCGCGGCGCTGCGCCGCCGTCAGGAGATCGCGGCCGGCATGCTGGCCGGAGTCGATTATCGCTGCCATCGCGACGGCCTGCATGTCTGGCTGCCGCTGCCCGGGAACCGCACCGAAGAGGGCTTTGTCGCGCAGGCGCGCCTGCGGGGCGTGGCGATTGCGCCCGGCGCGTCGT
>JBGTLX010000169.1:0-11367 GCA_041743855.1 Rhizobiaceae bacterium
TCGGGCGCAGTCGGCGTCATCACGGTGGGGTGGGCCACGGCGAACTACCCGCCGACGCAGTCGCTGTGCCTGCACACGACCGGCGCGTCCTTCGATCTCTTTCTGGATCCCGATTTCGTCCTCGTCGACCGGTCGGGAGCGTGCAAGCCTCGCACGGTGATCGAGCATCCGTTCAAGCGTCAGATGAGGAGTTTTCTGGAAGCGGCCCGCCATCGCGACCAGTCGTTCGTCCACTGTTCGGCGGAGGACGCCGCCGGTACGGTCGCGGTAGCCCTGGCCGCGGCATCCTCACTGTCGGGCTCCGGCGAGCAACGCCCTGTCGGCGAGCGGTTTTATCGTCAAGGACAGCCGGGATGAAGAGACTCGACGGCAAGGTCGCGATCGTAACCGGCGCCGCCTCGGGCATCGGCCGGGCGATCGCGCTCCTGTTTGCGCGGGAAGGCGCAAAAGTCGTCGTCGCCGACATCATCGACGCACCCAAGGAAGGCGGCCTGCCGACCGAAGGCCTCATCAAAGAGGCAGGCGGCGAGGCCATTGGTCTTCGCTGCGACATTTCCAGCTGGGAGGAGGTCGACAGGCTGGTCACAAAAACCGTCGAGACCTGGGGCTCGCTCGACATCATGGTCAACAACGCGGCGCACTGGACCACGACCCGTCTGACCGACACGTCGCCCGAGCAGTGGCGCGCGGTTCAGGCCGTAAATTCCGATGGCTATTTTTATTGCTGCAAGCGGGCTGTGCAACAGATGTTGACCCAGCCGATCCGGGGCGATGCGCGCGGACGCATCGTCAACATCACATCGCAACATGGCATGATCGGCGCGCCCAACGACATCGCCTATGGCGTCGGCAAGGCGGCGAGCGTCTACATCACGCGGCAGATCGCGACGGACTACGGCCGCGAGCATATCGTCTGCAACGCGGTCGCGCCCGGCCGGATCATTACCGGCAAGCCGGGAGTTTCAAAGGACGAGAAGGGACTGGAAGCAGCAAGGCAGCGCACACCCTATCCACGCCTCGGTCGGCCCGACGATGTCGCCAATGCGGCCCTTTTCCTTGCCAGTGACGAATGTGGATTCATTTCCGGCGTCAATCTGATGGTGGATGGTGGCTGGTCCGCCAGCTGAGGATCGACGCTGCGATTTGTGGACGGCTCCCGCATGCGCATTTCGGATCCCGGCTGACCGCGTAACTCTTGCCCGTGATGGCTCGTGGATCTGCCGCTTGTTCAAATGAACACCAACTGCCTTTGAAATAGACATAGGGAAGCCGCGCCTTGGCGCTGCCATAAGCAACCCATTACAAAATCAGCGCCTGACCCCGGGATTGTTTTTCTTGTGGAGGAATCCGTCATCGCGGATGATATAGACAGTGCTCGAAGAGCGGGCCCTGTTAGCTTCGGAGGCTGGTTTGGAGCCTAGAACGTCATTCGCATTCAAGAAGAACTGGTGGCCGGCGCCGGTGACGCTCGTAAGCTGCGGCCGGATGAATCCGGCCCCCGGCGAACGCCCGCCCAACATCTGGGTGGTAGGGGTACTTGGGGGGCCTTGTGACGATCCGCCCCTGCTTACCATCAGTCCGCGTGTGGGGATGTACTCCTACAAACTGATGGCCGAACTCGGTCAGTTCGTCGTCAACATCCCCGCGCCGCACATGATCCGGGAAATGGAATATTGCGGCACTCATACCGGTGCGGAAGTCGATAAGTGGAAGTCCTGCGGCTTCACGCCCGTCGCGGGCAAGGTCGTCGATGTGCCTCTGATTGCCGAATGTCCGGTAAATTTCGAATGCGTGATCGAACGTCAGATTCATTTCGACCGAGAAGACGGCGCACCGGGCGAGCATGAGATGATGATTGGCCGCATCGTCCATGTTCACGCTCACGAGCGTTGCATGGTCAATGGCGAGCTGCAGTGGGATCTTGTCGACACCATCTACCGCTCGCGTCCACGCTCATGGCGCACGATGGGTCCCGTCCTCGGCTTTGATGAGCGCAAGACGCCACTAGGCAAGCCTAAGGAGGCGGCGGACCTGATCGCCCGCCGGGTCGAAAGCTATGAAGGTCTCGCTGAGAACATTCGTCAGACGCCGTATCCCACGCAGATCAGGAAATGATGTCGTTGAAGCAATTGGAAGCCGACGCCGTGTAGACAGCCACAACCCATGGAGCTGACCATGTCAGGCAGGAACGAGCTTACCCACCTCAGGTTTTTGACGAGCAGAAGGACCCTTCTAGGGGCAGGCACAACGCTTGGTCTTGCGTGGATGACCGGACTGGCGCCGCGTTTGATCACGCATGCAAACGCTGCGGGCGAGCAGGTGCTTCGCCTGCGCCTGCTCGCTGATATCCAGAACCTCGACCCGGCCTTCGAACCGCAGGACCACGATCTCCAGGTTATCTTCAATATCTACGAAAACCTGGTGAGCTTTCGTCCGGGAACGTTCGAACTCGTCAACACACTGGCCGAGGAATGGACAGCCCATCCCGACGGACTGCGTTTCGACTTCAAGCTCAAGGAAGGCATCCAGTTCCACCGCGGCTTCGGCGAGATGACTGCAGAGGACGTCAAGTTCTCGTTCGAGCGGATCGCCGGGTTGACGCAACCAGCGATCGACTCGCCTTACAAGAAGCTGTGGGGCGCCCTGCAGGAAGTGAAAATCACGGGCAAATACAGCGGCAGCATCCTTCTGAAGAATGCTTCGGCGCCGCTGATGAACTTGACTGTACCGAACAATGTCGGACAGGTCGTCTCGAAGCGGGCCATCGAGGAACTCGGCGATGGTTTCGGCACCAATCCAGTCGGAACCGGCCCCTACGAATTCATAGAATGGGCGCCCCGCGAGCGTGTGGTTCTGCGGCGATTCGAGGGCTACAGCGGCGCCAACAGCGCGTATGCCGAGTTGCCGGAATGGGCTGAAATCCAGTTCGTGCCGGTGACCGAGGACAGCACCGCCGAGATTTCCCTGGAAACCGGCGAGTTGGATTTCGGCGCATTGCCGTTGTCGGCGGTCAGCCGTTTTGAGGAAAACCCGGACTTTTCGGTAACGGAGAAGACCGGTTTCGCCTACAAATTCATCGGCATGAACGTCAACGATCCCGTTCTGAAGGACATCAACATTCGGCAGGCGATAAGGCATGCGATCGACGTCGATTCCATCATCGAGGCAGCATTCGAGGGACGCTGGGCGCGCGCGACGGCAGTGCTGCCGCCAAGCATGCCTTTCGGCCATTGGAAAGACGCGCCAATGCTGACGCGCGACGTCTCCGCCGCCAAGGCTTTCCTGGAAAAGGCCGGATCCCCGCCGCCGAAATTGACCTTCACCTATAACAGTTCCGAGGCCGGCGGCTCCACGGTTGCCGAGATCGTGCAGGCTAACCTCATGGAGATCGGCATCGAGGTCGAGGTCGTCGGGCAGGAAAACGCTGTCGCCATGCAACTCGGCGAGGAAGCGCAAAACGCTCGACAGATTTTCTACATCGGCTACGGGAGTCAGGGAGATCCGGCTCAGTCCATGTCGTGGTTCACCTGCGAGCAGATTGACAAGTGGAATTTTCTCGACTGGTGCGACGAGACATTCACCGATCTTGCGGCCAAGGGTATTGTCGAGCAGGATCCGTCCAAGCGTCTTGAGATTTACCTTCAGATGCAGAAGCAATGGGAAGAGGCTGCCAATGTCGTGTGGGTCGCGTGGCCGACGTCCTTTTTTGCCAGTCGCGAAGGACTGGAGCCGTCGATGAGGCCGGACGGGCGAATGCTCGCCTGGAACTTCAGAAGCGCCTGATGCGACGGCCGCATAGTCAACCCGGGTAGTTGCGAGGTGCTGACATATCTCGTGGGTCGGCTGCTGATGATTGCGAGCGTCCTGCTGTTGCTGCTCGTTTTCCTCAGCTTGCTTATTCACCTGGTGCCCGGCGATCCCGTGCAGATCATCATGGGGCCGCTTGCGAGCGAATCTTTTGCCGCTACAGTTCGTCAGGAGATGGGCCTCGACCAGCCCATCCCCATGCAGGTTCTGGGTTTCATAGCCGGCGCGCTCCAAGGAGATCTCGGCAATGATTTCGTGAGCAACCGCTCGGTCGTCGAAATCATTGCCGGCGTGCTTCCTCACACGATGATCCTTGCGGTCTCCGGTCTCGGGCTGGCAATGGCGATCGGACTGCCGCTCGGCGTCTACGCGGCCGTCAACGCCAACAGTATGGCGGACCGCGTGATTGCCGCGATCTCGATCACTCTGATCACCTTGCCGCCCTATGTAGCCGGACTGCTGCTCCTGCTGGTGTTTTCGGTCGGGCTGGCATGGCTTCCCGCTCTGGGAGCGGGCAGGCTCGACGAACCGCTCGACTATTTGCTGCGCCTCGTCCAGCCCGCCACCGCGCTTGCGCTCGGCTGGATCGGATACCTGGCCCGGCTGACGCGTGCCAGTATGCTGGAGGTGCTGCAAGCGAACTACATTCGCACCGCGCGATCGCTGGGACTTAGCAAGCGCAGGGTCCACTACTCCTATGCGCTGCGCAGCGCGATCATCCCGGTCGTCGCGGTACTGGGCGTCGGTCTCGGCCATTTGCTCGGCGGGGCAATCTTCATCGAGGTGATCTTTTCGCGTCCCGGGCTGGGCAGCCTGTTCTACGACTCGATAGCCACCCGCAATTTTCCGGTCATCCGCGGAAGCTGCATTGTCGTCGCCACGCTCTTTGTCGTAACCAATCTTCTTGCGGACCTGTCATACAGGTTCCTTGACCCGCGCATTCGTGTCGAGGGCGCCCAATGAGCGATGCTCACGCTTCGCTGGCGCTCAGCGGCAGCCGGACGGACGGGCTGCTGCGTCGCCTGCTGCGCCTTCCCGGTCCCGCATTCGGGCTGGCGGTGACGCTCGTCTTGCTGTTCCTGTTCCTGTTCGGCCCGCTGGTCGCATCCCACGGCTTTGCCGACCAGGACATCTCGGCACGACTGCAGGGGCCGTCCTTCGCGCACCTTCTTGGCACGGACCATCTCGGCCGGGATCTTCTCTCCCGCCTGATCTACGGAGTGCGGATCGAGCTGTTTGTCGCGGTGCCGGCGGTGTTCGGCGGTCTCGTGCTCGGATTGATGCTCGGTCTTCCCGCCGGCTATCTGGGCGGAAGGGTCGATGCGCTGGTCCTCGTCATCCTCGACACGCTCCATGCGTTGCCGACGGTCGTGCTCGCCCTCACGCTGCTCGCCTTGCTTGGAAATTCGCTTGCCAATGTGGTTCTGGTGCTGGCTGTGTCGCTTGCGCCGAGCTTCGCCCGCGTGGCGCGCGCCTCGGTGTTCGCGGTGAAGCACGGCCCCTATGTCGACGCCGAACGCATTCTGGGCGCCTCGACCGGCCGGATCATGCTCCGCCATGTCCTGCCCAACATCATTCCACCGCTCTTCCTGCTCATGGCGATGCATCTGCCGACCGCCATCGCCGTCGAGACCGGGCTCTCCTTTCTTGGCCTGGGCGTCCGGCCACCTACCCCGTCATGGGGCGTCATTCTGGCCGACGGCTTCGATCGCGTCAGAACTGCGCCTTGGGCCGTCATCTGGACATGCCTCGCTCTCGGCGTCACCACGCTCGGCTGCACTCTGCTGGGCGAAGGCCTGCGGGATGTCCTCGATCCAAAGCTTGCCGGATCCACGCGATGAGCACCGGCGGCAGCCTGCTCGAAATCGAGGATCTTTCGATTTCATATCTGGTCGACGGCATCCCGCTTCGCGGATTGCGGGGAGTGAGCCTGGATCTGGCTCGCAACCGCATTCTCGGAGTCGTCGGCGAATCCGGCTCCGGGAAATCCACCCTCAGCTTCGCGATCACGCGGCTGCTGCCCTCCAACGCGCGCATCGACGAGGGCAGTATCCGCTTCGAAGGACAGGATCTCGTCAAGGCCGACATGACCACGCTGGAGACATTGCGCGGCGACAGGATTGCGATGGTTTTTCAGGATCCCCTGTCAAGCCTCCATCCCTGCCTGACGATCGGCCAGCAGATGTCCGACGCACAGCGCGCCCATCGTCGGATCGGCGCCGGCGAGCGGCGCGCAAGGTCCGCCGAGATGCTGGACACGGTCGGGATAGCGGAGGCGGAACAGAACCTTGGCCGGTTCCCGCACGAATTCTCGGGCGGTATGCGCCAGCGGATCATGATCGCCATGTCACTCCTGCTTCAGCCGGATCTTCTTATCGCCGACGAACCGACCTCGGCGCTCGATGTTCTCCTGCAGGGCCAGATCATCGCCTTGCTGAACGGTCTGCGCGAGCGGCTCGGGACGGCGGTGATGATAGTGTCCCATGATTTGGGCGTCATCGGTGAGGCGGCCGATGATGTCCTCGTCATGTATGCGGGCGAGACGATGGAGTATTCGCCCGTGGGCCAGATCTTCGCGCAGCCGCTGCACCCCTACACCGAGGCGCTGCTCGCGGTCATGCCGGGGAGAAAGGCGCGTGGCCGACCGCTGCCGACCATTCCCGGAAGAGTTCCCAGCGCAAGCGAAACCTCTCTCGGCTGTGCATTCGCAGGTCGCTGCGAAAGAGCGCGGTCGGTATGCCACGCGAACCGTCCGGTATATTCCGCGGTTGGCGAGCGTCGGGTGCGCTGTCACATCTACGATCCCCTCAGCGGCTGGCACGTCGCTCCCGAAACGGGGCAACGCGAAGGCGCACCCACATGAGCGCGGCGTCCTATCCCGGTCAGCCGTTGGTAGAGGTGCGCGGCCTTTCCACCTGCTTCGGCAGCGAGGGAACTGGCCTGACGGGTCTTTTCAAGCCGGAAGTTCCGGCGCTGCGCGCCGTGGACGATGTCGATCTGGTGGTCATGCCGGGACAGATCGTCGGGCTGGTCGGCGAGTCGGGCTCGGGCAAGACGACACTTGGACGGACGATCCTCGGGCTGGAGAAGCCTGCCGGTGGCGATGTTCGCTTTGCCGGACGCAGCCTTGTCGGGCTTGGCTCTGGTGAATTGCGGCTGCTCAGGCGGCGCATGCAGATGATCCCGCAGGATTCCGCTGCCAGCCTCAGCCCGCGGATGAACGTTTCGCAGTTGCTCGGAGAAGTTTACGACATCCGCAGAACGCCGAAAGACAAACGACGGTCCGCGGCCGAGCTTCTTTCCATGGTCGAGCTCGGTTCTGAGCACGCCAACAAATATCCGCACGAGCTGTCCGGCGGACAGGCCAAGCGCGTCAGCATCGCGCGGGCGCTCGCTATGGAACCTGACTTCATCGTCGCCGACGAACCGACATCGGGCCTGGACGTGTCGGCCGTCGCGGCCATCATCAATCTTTTGATGCGACTGCGCAGCCAACTCCGCATCAGCTACCTGTTCATCACCCATGATCTCGACGCCGTCGCCTACATGGCGGACGTCATCGCCGTCATGTATCTCGGTAAGATCGTCGAAGCCGGTCCGGCCGAACAACTCGCCGAGGCGCCCAGACACCCCTATACCCAGTCCCTGATGAACGCCGTTTCGCGACCCGGCGAGGAGCGGCGTCCGTGGCTGGCCATTCGTGGAGACATTCCGAGCCCGCGGTTCCCTCCTTCCGGCTGCCGCTTTCATACCCGTTGCCCCTTTGCGCAGCCGCTGTGTCGGGAGCAGGAGCCAAAGCAGGAAGAAAGCGGTCCGGGACATCGAACGGCGTGCCATTTCTGGCGCGAGATCGCGTCGGGGTCCCACCTGATCCAATGACCAGATCGCGTGACGCGATTGGATCCGACAGCGTCTCGGGAGCGAAGTTTTGGCGCAAACGCCTGATCGCTGATAGGATGCGGCGAGGAACGGCGCCGATCGACAGATCGGCTCTTCAGCGCCAATCGGATCGTCATGCGTAAACTCCCGCCGCTCAGCTATCTTCAGGCTTTCGAAGCGGCAGCGCGCCACAAGAGCTTTACCGAAGCCGCGCGTGAACTGAATTGTACGCAAGCCGCGGTTAGTCAGCGTATCCGCGGTCTTGAAACGATATTCGGACGGGCGCTTTTTCAGCGCCTCCCGAGCGGTGTGCAGCCGACCGAAGCTGCCGAGGTCTATTTGACAGGGATAGGGGAAGCTCTGGACCAGCTTTCCTCAATCACCAGAGGACTCGCCGGTGTTCGTCCGGCGAGAACGATCTCCGTTTCGGTGCCGGTCACGTTCGCATCGCTGTGGCTGGCGCCGCGTTTGCAAATTTTCATGAAAAACTATCCTGATTTCGATGTTCGTCTCAATTGCACGATCTGGAACGATCCCAGTTCCGAAACTTCGGATTTCCGGATCCAGCTTCTGGGGAGCGATCGGCGAATTGCCAATGGTCACCCGCTGACGCGAGACAAGGCGTTCGTCGTTTGCGCGCCGGACCTTCTTTCGAAGCGCGCCGGATCCCGACCCAATACTTACTTCGAAGAGCAACCGCTCATCGTGCTCATTGCGAAATACGACCACTGGGCGCTGTGGCGGAACAAGATGGGTGCAGCGCAGATCGGCAGTGCCCGCCGTATCGAGGTCGACACAAGCATCGTTGCAATCGAACTCGCCAGGCAAAGCCACGGGATTGCCCTGGCGCTGGCTACCTATACGGCGCCTTACCTCGAAAGCGGCGAACTCGTTAAACCATTCGCCGAAAGCATCGACCTGGACCTCAGTCATTTCATTCTACGTCCCGTCGATAGACCGCTGAGCCGACCAGCAGAACTCTTCCAGGAGTTCCTGATCGAACAAAGCCAGCTCGACAGGATGGCGACAGGGCTCATCGATCAGACGTCCGGCTGAGACGGTGCTTTTTCGCCTGCAAGCGAGGACACGCTTGCAGCCACGGGCGCGCGGCGCACGTCCAGCTCCCGTTTAGGGCGGCTCGATTCAAATCAGAATCGCTGCGACGCCCTATTTCATTGTTGTTGCATCAAGCGCTGAGTGGGCGCCGTTTCCGCGTTTCAGCCGTCGACGACAGCATAGGCCGAAATCATTACCTTCTCAGTCGGCCGCGGCAAGGCGATGCCGCCCACCACGGTCCGGGCCGGTGGACTCATGCCGAAAAACTCCAGGCAGGCGGGATTGATCTGCGGATAGACGTCGCGCTGTAGATCGGCGTCCTGCACATAGACCGTGATGCTGCACACGTCGCCCATAGTTGCCCCAACCGATGCCAGCGCGGCTTGCATGTTGCGGAAGGCCTGGCGGGTCTGCTCGTTCAGCGTGTCGCCGACAAGCTTCTTGTCCTTGCTGTAAGGCGACATCCCCGCCAAAAAGACAAAATTGCCGCGCTTGACCACCCAGCTGTAGAATGGAGTGTCCGGCGCTCCGGTAGGCGGGGCCAGCACATCTGGGTTGATGCGCAGTTGCTCTCCAATATTCAGCATGTCGTCACACCAATTCTCGTTTATCTACAGACAGTCATGAGTTTCTTGCGCAGCAAGTCCGTCAGGGAAGTACTCCGACGCAATCTCGCGCCAGAAATGGCCCGCGGTTTCAAGCCTGTGTCTATCTTTGGGCCAAACTCGGTACCGTTTCATGGGAAATATCGATCCGTTCCAAGTCCGCTCTCCTTGGACAGGATCGTGGACTGTGGAATCGTTAGCAAGAAAAACAATCAGACGGGTAGGTGCGGGTTCTGTTATGACTCAGCCGAGTAAAATTTCGTGCAGGCGACAACAGAGCAAAACGTCCGCCGATAAGGCATTGTCAGTGTCGCTTGGCAGTTAATGGGTTCTGCCTCACTTTGTGTGGCGTGGGTTATCCTGTGAGCTCAACGTTCACGAAGGATGATCATGCACTCGAAAAGACATTGGGCTCCCGGCGCCGGGGTGAAGGTTCTGCGTGTTATGCGAACAGCCAACGAGGGCTGGATCATTTACGCGGCGATGGCAGAACGAGGCATCTGCCTAGGCTGCGGGAAGCGCTCTCGACGAAGCCACGGCTGGCGACATAGACGGCTGCAAGATTACCCGGCTCATGGTGACGCGGTGATAATAGAACTCCGCATCCGCCGCTGGCGTTGCACGTCCGAGAACTGCAGCCGCCGCACCTTTTCCGATCAGGTTCCCACTGTTGCGGCTCCCCATGCTCGTAGGACACTGCGATCGGCGCAAATCGCCAGCCACCTGGGCCACGCCACGGGAGGACGACCTGCCGAGCGCCTGATGCGGCGTTTCGGAATGCCGGTCAGCGACGACACGATTTTACGCCAGCTTAAACGCGACGCCGCGGTGCACGTCCCGCCGGCGCGGGTCATCGGGTTGGACGACTGGAGTTGGAGGAAAACGTCCCGTTACGGCACCATTGTCGTCGATCTCGAACGGCGCTCTGTTGTCGACGTTTTAAAGAGCCGAAGCGTCGAGAGCGCCGCAAATTGGTTGCGGAGCAACCCTTCTGTCGAAGTCGTAAGCCGTGACCGCTGTGGCCTGTACGCGCAGGCGGTTCGCGAGGGCGCTCCGCAGGCGATACAAATCGCTGACCGGTTTCATCTGATCCAGAACCTCCGCATGGCGATCGAGGAGCAGATGAGCCTGTCGGGGCGAGCGACAGGAAGAGCAATCCTGTCTGAAGAGGATAACGTCGATGCTGCGGCCCATCGGCGCCACGGGCGCCTGGTGCATAGGCAATCTCGCGAAGAAGTTTTCGCAACGATCCATGCACTGCGCAACGAAGGGCTCTCCTGTAGCGAGATAGCGCGTCGGACCGGCTACAAGCGCCGCAGCGTGGCGAAATGGCTCACATTCAAGACGCCACCTGACAGGCGTCGAGCGGCCTTGAACCCGACATCGCCCTGGTATTTCGAGAAGTTCCTGGCCCAATGCTGGAAAGATGGAAATCGCTGCGGTCGGCATCTTTTCCATGAGGTCAAGCAGCATGGATACAAAGGCTGCTTTTCGAATCTGGAGCGGCTGCTCGGAGCGTGGCGCAGGGCCGAGAAGCCGGCAAACAGTGATCCATCTTCGGGTGCGTTCAGTACTGGTCCGGTTCGCGATCCGGATAACGGCCATGCGATCTCGCCCGTCATAGCGGCTGCTCTGTGCATCAAGCCGCGAGGATTGCTGACACGTCAACAGGCGGGGAAAGTCGATGCCCTGAAGCAGGGATCGCATGAATTCGACACCATGCGCAGCCTGGCGATGCGCTTCAACGGAATCCTGCGTGGAGGGAGATCTGAGCCCTTGGACGCGTGGATCGAGGACGCCATCGACACAGAGCTCATACCGATCAAGCGGTTCGCCCGCGTGCTGCGCCGAGATATCGACGCCGTATACAATGCAATCGAGCTTCCTTGGAGCAATGGCCAGACTGAGGGCCAGATCAATCGTCTCAAAACCCTCAAGCGCGCAATGTATGGACGTGCTGGCATCGAGCTGCTCCGCGCCCGAATGCTACCGCTTCGCCACACAAAGTGAGGCAGAACCC
>JBGTLX010000170.1:0-5487 GCA_041743855.1 Rhizobiaceae bacterium
CAGGATCGCCGCCCGATCTCCATCATCGACATCGGATCGAACTCGATACGCCTTGTCATCTATGAAGGCATTGCCCGCTCGCCGACGGTTCTGTTCAACGAAAAGATGCTGGCCGGCCTCGGGCGGGGCATCGTCTCGACAGGAAAGCTCGATCCGGAAGCCGTCACCCGCTCGATGGACGAGTTCCGCCGGTTCCGCGCGCTCTCCGAACAGGCCGCTGCCGAACATCTCCACGTGATCGCCACCGCCGCCGCGCGCGAGGCCGAAAACGGACCCGACTTCATCCGCCGCGCGGAAGCCATTCTGGGCGCCGAAATACGCGTTCTGAGCGGCCGCGAGGAAGCCTATTATTCGGCACTCGGCGTCATTTCCGGGTTTCATCCGGCAGACGGTATCGCGGGCGATCTCGGCGGCGGCAGTCTGGAACTGGTCGACGTTCGCGGCGAAACCATCGGCGACGGCATCACGCTGCCGCTCGGCGGCCTGCGTCTCCAAGATATGTCGAGGAATTCGCCGCTGATTTCGGCCCGGATCGCGCGCACCGAGCTAGCCAAGGCAAAGCTCCTGCAAGGCGGGCAGGGCAGGATCTTCTATGCGGTGGGCGGCACCTGGCGCAACCTCGCCCGCCTGCACATGAACATAACGAATTATCCGCTGAGCGTCATGCACCACTACGAAATGGGGGTCGAAAGCTCAGCCGCTTTTCTGAGGCAGGTGGCGCGCGGCGATATCGAAAAGATCAAGGGCATCGAGGGTGTGTCGAAGGCCCGTCGCGCCTTGCTGCCTTACGGCGCGGCGGTTCTTCAGGAAATCATCTTGGCGATGAAGCCTTCCCGGATCGTTGTTTCGGCGCTCGGCGTGCGCGAGGGTTTCTTGTTCTCGCTGCTGACGCCGGACGAGCGGCGCGCCGATCCACTGATCTCGGCAGCGGAGGAACTGGCCCTCCTGCGGGCCCGCTCGGTGACGCACGCGCATGAACTGGTAGACTGGACGGCGAGTACGCTTGCCGCACTGGAGATAACGGAGACCGAGCAGGAAATTCGCTATCGGCATGCCGCATGCCTGCTGGCCGACATTGGCTGGCGGGCGCATCCGGAGTATCGCGGGACGCAGTCTCTGAACATCATCGCCCATGCGTCGTTCATCGGCGTCGACCATCCGGGCCGGGTGTTTTTGGCGCTGACCAACGCATTCCGCAACGACGGCGTTTTCAACGATTCCATCGCGCCGGAACTCAAAAGTCTTGCTACGCCGCCGCATGTGGAGCGCGCGCGTCTTCTGGCCGCGATGATGCGTGTGGTTTATCTGCTGACCGCGTCGATGCCGGGCGTGATGCCGCAACTGCGCTGGGAGAAGCGCGACAGCGGCGCGCTGGCGCTGATTGTGCCGGCCTCGCTCGCCGGACTGGACGGAGAGCGGCCGGAAGGCAGAATGGCGCAACTGGCGAGGCTTACCGGCCGCAAGCTGGAATTGGTGGTGGCCGGCCACCGCGCGACCGTGGCCGCCAAATGACGTCCGCTTGAATAAAATGAGGCCCGGAGAGAGCCGGGGCCTCGTTCAGATGATTTTCAGCCGCGACGGGCGTCGAGCGACAGCGCGCCGGGGCCGAAGGTTGCGAGCAAGAGCAGGCCGCCGGCGATGGCGAAATCCTTCAGGAACTGCGTCATCTCCATCTGGTCGGCGAGATTGTTGTGGCCGATCAAGGCCGCGCCGACGGTGAAGGCGGCCAGCGCATAGGCTGCCATGCGGGTCTGGAAACCGACGATGATGGCAACGGCGCCGACGATCTTCAGGATGGTCACGAGCCAGGCGACGAGCACAGGAGCGGGAACGCCCAGCGATCCGAGATAGCCGCCGAAGCCGGCCGGTCCGCCCATCAGAATGCCGACGCCGGACACGAGAAAAAGAACTGCAAGGAAGACGCGCGCCACGAGAATGGTCGCCGAATGACTGGAGGCGTTTGTGGACGCAATGGAAACAGTGGACATGTCTTGAAACTCCTAGTTTGGATTGCGACAACATAAGCATTATAGCCGTTCATCACAGACGGCTTTTTGCCGACACAGCGTTCACCGGACGGGTCATCAACCCGGTCGGGTCATGTCCTCGGGGCGCACCAGCCGGTCGTAATCCGCCTCGGTCACCAGCCCTGTCGCAAGCGCTTCCTCGCGCAGCGTGGTGCCTCGTCTGTGGGCCGTCTTGGCGATTTTTGCCGCGTTGTCATAGCCGATGGTCGGAGCGAGCGCCGTCACCAGCATCAGCGACCGGTCAAGCGCCGCCTTGATGTTGTCTTCCCGCGCTTCAATGCCGACGACGCAATTGTCGG
Source organism: Rhizobiaceae bacterium (assembly GCA_041743855.1). Lineage (GTDB taxonomy): Bacteria > Pseudomonadota > Alphaproteobacteria > Rhizobiales > Rhizobiaceae > JBGTLX01. The sequence goes on from JBGTLX010000170.1 coordinate 2,327, forward strand.
TGAAGGAGATTGCGGCGTCGGCCATGAGCTGCACCGACTGGAGAAAATTGTAGGCCATCAGCGGGTTATAGACGTTGAGCTCGAAATGGCCCTGACTACCGGCGAAGGTCAGCGCCGCATGGTTGCCGAACACCTGCACGCAGACCTGCGTCAGCGCCTCGCATTGGGTAGGGTTGACCTTGCCCGGCATGATCGACGAGCCCGGCTCGTTTTCGGGCAGCGACAATTCGCCGAGACCGGAACGCGGACCCGAGCCGAGGAAGCGGATGTCGTTGGCGATCTTGAAGAGGGCGGCGGCCGCCGCGTTGATCGCGCCATGCGAAAACACCATCGAATCATGCGCAGCCATGGCCTCGAACTTGTTGGGCGCGGTGACGAAGGCGAGGCCGGTGATGGCGGCGATCCGGGCGGCAACCTTTTCGGCGAAGCCGACGGGCGCGTTGAGGCCGGTTCCGACCGCCGTGCCGCCCTGCGCCAGTTCCATCAGGCCGGGCAGGGTCAACTCGATGCGCTTGATCGAGGATGCGACCTGGGCCGCATAGCCGGAAAACTCCTGGCCGAGCGTCAGCGGCGTCGCGTCCTGCGTGTGGGTGCGGCCGATCTTGACGATGTGGTCGAACTCTTTGGCCTTGGTGTCGAGTGCGGCGTGGAGATGTTTTAGCACGGGCAGCAGGTCATGGACGATGCGCTCGGCGCAGGCGATGTGCATGGCCGTCGGGTAGGTGTCGTTGGACGACTGGCTCATATTGACGTGGTCGTTGGGATGGACCGGCTTCTTCGAGCCCATGACGCCGCCGAGCATCTCGATGGCGCGGTTGGAAATGACTTCGTTGGCATTCATGTTGGACTGGGTGCCGGACCCGGTCTGCCAGACGACGAGCGGGAAATGAGCGTCGAGCTTGCCGTCGATGACTTCCTGGGCCGCCTTGACGATTGTTTCGCCGAGCGCCGGATCGAGCCGGCCGAGGTCCATGTTGGCTTCGGCAGCCGCGCGTTTGACGATGCCCAGCGCCCGCACGATCGACAGCGGCTGCTTTTCCCAGCCGATCCTGAAATTGCCCAAAGAACGCTCGGCCTGCGCGCCCCAGTATCGGTCGGACACTACCTCGATCGGGCCGAATGTGTCGGTTTCGGTTCTGGTCTTCGGCATCATGGCTCCCGCACTTTTCGCGGAAGCTTTATGCTTTCGGTTGCGTCTGGTCCAGCCGCTTATGGAGCAGCCGGCGCGACGCGCCAGATCTTGTTGCCGACATCGTCGGCGACCAGCAGAGCGCCGTCGCGGGCGATTTCGACGCCGACAGGACGGCCGCGCGCTTCTTCGTCCGCCGTGAGAAAGCCAGTCAGGATGTCTTGCGGATCGCCCGATGGCTTGCCGTTCTGGAACGGCACGAAGATGACCTTGTAGCCGCTATGCGGCCGGCGGTTCCACGACCCGTGCTGGCCGACGAAGGCGCCGTTCTTGAAAGCCGGGCCGAAGCCGTCGCCCTCGTTGAAGGTGAGGCCGAGCGAGGCTGTGTGTGGTCCCAAAGCGTAATCGGGAACAATGGCCTTGGCGACCAAATCCGGGCGCGGCGGCTGGATGCGCTCATCGACATTCTGGCCGAAATAGCTGTAGGGCCAGCCATAAAAGCCGCCGTCCTTGACCGATGTCATGTAGTCGGGAACGAGGTCGCTGCCGATCTCGTCGCGCTCGTTGACGGCGACCCAAAGCTCGCCGCTGTCCGGCTGCCACGAGAGGCCGTTGGGGTTGCGCAGGCCGGAGGCGAAGAGACGCGTCTGCTTGGTGGCGAGGTCGATTTCGAGCACGGCCGCGCGGTTTTCTTCCTCCTCCATCCCGTTTTCACCCACATTGCTGTTGGAGCCGACGGTGGCGTAGAGCTTTTTGCCGTCCGCGCTGGCGATGACATCCTTGGTCCAGTGGTGATTGCGCGGCCCGCCCGGCAGATCGGCGATCTTTTCGGGCGGCGCGGTGATTTCGGTGGCCCCGTCCTGATAGGGAAACGCGACGATGGCGTCTGTGTTGGCCACGTAAAGCTTGCCGCCGGACAGGGTCATGCCGAAGGGCGAGTTCAGCCCTTCGAGGAATACTGATTTCGCTTCGGCGACGCCGTCGCCATCGGCGTCCCTGAGCAGAGTGATGCGGTTTGCGCTGGGCGTTTTGGCGCCCGCCCAACCCATGACGACGCCCATCGCCCATGCGCGAACACCTTTTTCAGCGGGCTTGGGCGGAGCGTTCGATTCAGCCACCAACACGTCGCCGTTCGGCAGAGCGTGGAGCCAGCGCGGATGGTCGAGGCCCTCGGCGAAGGCATTGACGGTCATCCCCTCCGCTGGGGTCGGCATTTGGCCTTCGGGCCACGGGCTTGCCGGCGCGATGTTGACGGTGGGAAGCAGTGTCTTGTTCGGAGCAGGCAGGGTGGGGGAGGCGCCGTAGCCGGCCTCTGCCTTCAACTGGGCGCTTTCATTGAAAAGCAGATACGCCAGGACGCCGCCCGCGACGATGACGACAACGACGAGGCCGATCAGCAGTTGCTTCATTGGTCAATTCCGGTTCTGGCTGTCATGCCCAATCCAAAGCCGCCCGGTTGTTCCGGAATACAAAAAGCCATGCCTGTCGGGGCATGGCTTTTGGTCATTCAGGCGTTCCGGCTCAGCGCCTGTTGGCGTCCTTGACTTTTTCCTTGGCGTCCCCAAAACCCTTCTGGACTTTTCCGGCGACCTTGCCGGCCTTGCCCTCGACTTCCATCTGCTCGTTACCGATGGCCTTGCCGGCGGCTTCCTTGACGGAGCCCTTGGCCTGCTTGGCAACGCCCTTGACCTGATCCTTGTTCGGCATTTCGCATCTCCCGGTTTGTGTCGCGTGACACGATCAAAACGGAGAACCTCCATATGTGTTCCTTGAAACGCAGGAGACAGTTTACTTTTTCCCGCTTCCACGAATTGAAACAGCCGCGCCTTTCCGCGGAAAGAAAGTAAACTGTCCCCGGCACACACTTACCCGCTGCCACGCCCGCTTATCGCGTCTGGCCATTGTCCTTCGAGGTTCGCTTCGCTCACACCTCAGGATGAGGGAGAGAGAAGGTCGGGAAAACGGGCGGCCTCTAGATCGCTCGTTTAGTAATTTATATGCGACCCGAGGGCCGCCCGCCGGCGTTCTATAG
>JBGTLX010000171.1:0-5942 GCA_041743855.1 Rhizobiaceae bacterium
GTGCTGTTGCCGCCATTCTGGGAGGAGGGCGGCCGCGCCGCCTATCCGCTCGGCACCGATCCCGTCGGCCGCGACATGCTCTCGCGGCTGCTTTACGGCGCGCAGTTCTCCTTGTTCATCGGCGTCTTCGTCACCACGATCGCGCTGTTCGGCGGCATCTTCATCGGCGTCATCGCCGGCTATTTCGGCGGCTGGATCGATACGCTGATCATGCGCATCATGGACGTCATCCTGGCCTTTCCCTCGCTGCTGCTGGCGCTGGTGCTGGTCGCGGTGCTCGGGCCGGGGCTGACAAACGCCATGATCGCCATCGCGCTGGTCCTGCAGCCGCATTTCGTGCGGCTGACGCGCGCCGCCGTCCTGTCGGAAAAGAACCGCGAATATGTCACGGCCGCAAGGGTCGCGGGCGCCGGGCCGCTCAGGCTGATGTTCCGGACGATCCTGCCCAACTGCACGGCGTCGCTGATCGTGCAGGCGACCTTGTCGTTTTCGAACGCCATTCTCGACGCCGCTGCACTCGGCTTTCTCGGCATGGGCGCGCAGCCGCCGACGCCCGAATGGGGAACGATGCGGGCCGAGGCGCGCGAGTTCATCCTGCGCGCCTGGTGGGTGGTTACCTTCCCCGGCCTCGCCATCCTGATCACGGTGCTCGCCATCAATCTGATGGGCGACGGCTTGCGCGACGCGCTCGACCCCAAGCTGAAGAGGTCGTGAAATCGATGCCGCTGCTTGAAATCAAAAACCTGACGGTCTCCTTCGACACCAGCGCCGGACCGTTTCTGGCGGTCAAGGGCATAGATTTGTCGGTCGAGCCGCGCGAAGTGCTGGCCATCGTCGGCGAATCCGGCTCGGGCAAGTCGGTTTCCATGCTGGCCGTGATGGGGCTTTTGCCGGAAAGCGCCACCGTAAGGGCCGACACGATGACGTTCAACGGCGTCGAACTGCTCGACCTCGGCCCCGCCGAGCGCAGAGAAATCATCGGCAAGGACATGGCGATGATCTTTCAGGAGCCGATGGCGAGCCTCAACCCCTGCTTCACGGTCGGCTTCCAGATCGAGGAAGTGCTGCGCGTCCATATGGGCATGGATCGCGGCCAGCGCCGCGCCCGCGCTATCGAGTTGCTGACGCTGGTCGGCATCGGCGACCCGCAGGACCGGCTGAACGCCTATCCGCACCAGATGTCGGGCGGGCAATGCCAGCGCGTCATGATCGCCATCGCGATTGCCTGCAATCCGAAGCTTTTGATCGCCGACGAGCCGACCACCGCGCTCGACGTCACCATCCAGAAGCAGATTTTGGACCTTCTGGTCGGGCTGCAGGAGCGCTACGGCATGGGGCTGATCATGATCACCCACAATATGGGCGTGGTCGCCGAAACGGCCGACCGCGTCATCGTGCAGTACCAGGGCCGCAAGATGGAGGAGGCCGACGTGCTGTCGCTGTTCGAAAAACCGAAGAGCAATTACACGCGCGCGCTCCTGTCGGCCTTGCCCGAGAACGCCACCGGCAAGCGGCTGCCGACCGTTTCGGATTATGTGCCCGAGGAAGAACCTGTCGCGGGAGCTCCGTCATGACCGTCACGGTTCTCGAAGCCAAAGACATCGTGCGCGACTACAAGATCGGCGGAGGCTTGTTTTCCGCCACGAAAACCATCCATGCCGTGAAAGGCGTGAGTTTTTCGGTTCAGAAAGGAAAAACGCTGGCCATCGTCGGCGAAAGCGGTTGCGGCAAGTCGACGCTCGCGCGCATCGTCACGCTGATCGACCCCGCCACCTCGGGCGACCTTTTCATCGACGGCAAGAAGATCGACATCGCCAGCGAAAGCCTGACGCCGGAACTGCGCCGCAAGGTGCAGATCGTCTTCCAGAACCCCTACGGCTCGCTCAACCCGCGCCAAAAGATCGGCGACGTTCTGGGCGAACCGCTGAAGATCAACACCAATATCCCGGCCGCCGAGCGGCGCGACCGCGCCATGGCCATGCTGACCAAGGTCGGCCTCGCGCCCGAACATTTCCATCGCTATCCGCACATGTTTTCCGGCGGCCAGCGCCAGCGCATCGCCATTGCCCGGGCGCTGATGCTCAATCCGAGCCTGCTGGTGCTGGATGAGCCGGTTTCGGCGCTCGATCTTTCCGTGCAGGCGCAGGTCTTGAACCTGCTCGCCGACCTGCAGGACGAGTTCCAGCTGACCTATGTTTTTATCAGCCACGATCTGTCGGTGGTGCGCTACATCGCCGACGATGTGATGGTCATGTATTACGGCGAGGCGGTGGAATACGGCTCTCGCGACGCGGTGTTTTCCGACCCGCAGCATGAGTATACGCGCACACTGTTCAAGGCGACGCCGAGGGCGGATGTGGAGAGTATTAGGGCAAGGCTGGCGCGGAAGGCGGCTTGAGGCAGGGCGGAATGCGTGACGCAATCGCATATGCTTCCCTTTAAGCATCCGGTATGAAGAGCTTTGGAATGCCGTGCTCTTGTTCTCTTACGAGGTCGAGCAGCGTCTTCCCGTCGAAGACTCGAATCGGAATTCCCAATGAGTGGCCCAGCATTGAGCCGTAGCCGAGGCTAATTGGGCCTGACTCGTCCTCCCACCCCTTGCTGACGACTCCGTGAACGTAGATGCGTTCGTCGTCGAAAATTGGACTCCCGCTCATTCCTGCGGGCAACTTCAATGACGCAGAAAAGCAAGCACCCGGCGTGGGGACCTGTCTACTTTCCGCGTTGTCAGGAAACCTCTCTAAGACGGTTCCCTTCGAAACGTGCAGTTCAAAGCGAAAATCGCCGGACGCCACGTTGGGCTTCTCCATTGCAAGCTCGACATCTTGCATCCCGGCATACCCGATGGCAGTAGCCGACTTGCCAACAGCGATGCCAACGCCCCTCAATCCGGGCTGGATCATTAGAAGCGGCTGGTGAGCAATTCCCTCCCCAATCTCTGTTACCTTGCAGAGTGCCGTGTCAGAGGTCAGCTTGATCTCAACGCCTCGAATGGGGAGCGGATGTACGGTTCGCTCTGCGAGGAAACCGGCCCATTCAATGTCATGGAAGGTATAGCCTTTGAATCCGGCCAATGGACTCACCGGTAGCATCACGCCAAGCTTTAACTGCCCGAAATGCCATGTCTGTTCATCTAGCTCTCGCGTGTTTCCGTACTTACGTTCGATGGGGTCGGTGATCACATGCGCGGCCGTTATCAAAAGGCCCGTGCAGCTAATGAAGAAGCCAGTCCCTAGACATCGTAGGTGAGTCTCACCCGGAACATGCGCCACTATCGGCACGATGCTCTGCCCGAGGACGGAATGGATCGTTCCGATAATGTTTGGCTGTGCGACGAACATATCGTTCTCGACGGCATAGAAGTCTGTGTCAGCCACGCCCTTGGGTTTCAGCGGAACAGGTCCCATGGCCTGAATTTCCCATACGCCATCGCCTCTTCTGCCGAAGAACGTCTTGAAGATTTCCAAGTCCGGTGATCTTTGTCTGCGGATCATGCCGTCGAGAGGGTGTCCCCTGCGCCGACGAAGATCAAGGCGCGCTTCGGTAGAGCGGTGGCGTAGACGTGTGGCCTACGGTGTGGCCCATCTGTGAACTATAGAGCCACCGCAATCCACCCCTGCAAGGGTCTATTGGACGTAAAGCACGGATTTCTTGGAGAAATAATGGTGCCGCTTAGGTGACTCGAACACCTGACCCCCGCATTACGAATGCGGTGCTCTACCAACTGAGCTAAAGCGGCCACCCGCGTCGGCTGGGCCGACGGAATGGCCGGGTGATAGCTTCATTGGCCCGCAAATTCAAGACGCTGCCGGCTCCGCCCCTCAAAAATGCCGCGGGATCAAAGCCGGCGGGCCTTCTCAAGGTCAAGGCAGCGCATTAAGGGACATGCAAGGCGCTCGACATGAGCTTGAAAAGCTTGTTCGGACTTGCGGTCGCGGGTTTGTGTCCGGGAAGCGATGCTGCTTCAGCGGCAGGGCGGAAAATCGTCCGGAGACGTTAAACGGATTTGGAGGAGATCGGCATGACGGTCAGGACAGTCGTCTGGGGCGAAAACATCCATGAACGGGAAAATCCGATCGTCGCCGGCATCTATCCCGACGGCATGCACGAGACGATCGCGGCTGCGCTGAACCGGGACGAAAAAATCAGCGCCACGACCGCCGTGCTGCAGGACGCGGAGCACGGGCTGTCGGAAGCGAGGCTGGCCGAGACGGATGTGCTGTTGTGGTGGGGCCATGCCGGGCACGGCAAGGTCGAGGACGCCATCGTCGAGCGCGTGCAGAAGCGGGTCTGGGAAGGCATGGGGCTGATCGTGCTTCATTCGGGCCATTATTCCAAGATTTTCAAGCGGCTGATGGGCACGCCCTGCTCGCTGAAGTGGCGCGAGGCGGGCGAGCGCGAGCGGCTCTGGGTCATCAATCGCGCGCACCCGATCGCCAGTGGGCTTGGCGAATGCATCGAACTGCCGGAAACGGAAATGTATGGTGAGCCTTTCGCCGTGCCCGAGCCGATGGAGACGGTGTTCGTGTCCTGGTACGAGGGCGGCGAGGTGTTTCGCTCCGGCATGACGTGGCGGCGCGGCGCCGGCAAGATTTTCTACTTCGCGCCCGGCCACGAGACCTATCCGATCTATCACAATCCGGAGATACACACCGTGCTGCGCAACGCCGTGCACTGGGCGGTCAATGCGGATGCCTGGAAAAGCATCACCGATGCGCCCAACGTGCCTGTGTCCGCTGCAAAAGAGAGACTGGTCCAGAAGGGGCCGCGGCTGCATGCGGATGGCGAAGAGGGATTGCGCTAGGGTATGCCGATCTTCACGCCATGCCGGCCTGCAAATGGCGGCTTTCTACGCTTCCGGTGCTCACGTACCCAAAAGTACGCTCCGCTCTGGGTCTCGAAATCCACCATTTTCGACTCGGCCTGACGTGAATCTCGACACACCCTAACCGCGACATTCAAGCAAGACGGGCTTTTCTAATCTGAAGCGCGCGCCCAGCCGCATCCCATTCAGGAAAAATCCATGCATCGGCTTCTTCTGCTCGGAACAGGCGGCATCGCCGGCCATCATGTCGCCGAATTCGCCGATGTTCCCGAATGCCGGATCGTCGCCTGCGTCGACCTGGCGCCCGGCCGCGCGCGCGATTTCGCGGCGGAACACCATATCAAGCATCATTTCGAAAGCCTCGACGCGGCGGTGACCTGGGGCGCGTTCGACGCCGCCATCAACGCCACGCCCGACGCCGTGCATATGGCGACCTCGCTGGTGATGATCGCGGCGGGGAAACATGTGTTTTGCGAAAAGCCGCTGGCGATATCCTATCCCGACGCGCTGGTGATGACGGAGGCCGCCGAAGCGGCGGGCGTCATCAACATGGTCAACCTCACCTACCGCAATGCGACGGCGCTGCAGCGCGCCCGCGAACTGGTCGGAAGCGGCGCGATCGGCGACATTCGCCATGTCGAGGCCAGTTACCGGCAAAGCTGGCTGGTGGCGAAAACCTGGGGCGACTGGCGCACCATGGACAAATGGCTGTGGCGGCTGTCCAAAAGCCATGGCTCGACCGGTGTGCTCGGCGATGTCGGCATCCACATCCTCGACTTTGCCAGTTTCGGCGCGGCCGACGAGTTCGTCAGCCTGCGCGCGGACCTGGTGACGTTCCCGAAGGCCGAGGGAGACCGCATCGGCGACTATCAGTTGGACGCCAATGACAGCGTCGCCATGACGGCGCGGCTGAAATCGGGCGCGCTGGCGGCGATTTTGGCGACGCGCTACGCCACCGGCCACGGCAACGATCTGTCGCTCGCCCTGCATGGCACGAAAGGCGGGCTCAAGGTGACCGCCGACCACCTAACATCGAGCCTCCGCGGCTGCTTCGGCAAGGACATCGACAAAGCGCGCTGGCGCAAGCTCGACACGCCGCCGGTCCGGCGCAACGCCC
>JBGTLX010000172.1:0-3051 GCA_041743855.1 Rhizobiaceae bacterium
CGCATCCCGCCATAGGTTGCAGACCGAACCTCAACCGATGGAGGACATCATGGTCACTGGCATCCTGGCGCGGCGTTGCGCAGGCAAAATCCTCGCCGGCGCTTTCCTGATCGCCACTGGCGGCGCCGCTCTCGCCCATCATGGCTGGTCATGGACCGAGGACGGTCTTTTCGAACTCAAGGGTGTGATTGCGGAAATCTACATCGGCAATCCGCATGCGACGCTCGACGTCGACGTCGAAGGCGAGATCTGGCGGGTCGAGCTCGCGCCACCTTCCCGGACCATCGCCGCCGGCTTTACCGAAGAGGTCGCAAAGATCGGCGACGAGGTGACGGCGGTCGGCAACCGCTCACGCGAGGCGACGGAAAAGCGCATTAAGGCTGTGCGCATCGTCGTCAACGGACAGACTTACGATGTCTATTCGGATCGCGTGCCGCCAAGCTGATCGGGCCGCTTGAATGGAGATTCTGCAGACGATCGAACAGCTTGGCGCGGTGCGCCTGCTCAAAACGTCCTTCATCGCCTACCCGGTCGTCAATGCGCTGCATATCGCGTCGATCGGCGCGCTCCTGACCTGCGTCGTCCTTCTCGACCTGCGCATCCTGGGCGCGTTTCGTTCGCTGCCGCGGACGGCCTTTGTCGGCCTGTTCCGGCGGCTTGCGCTTGGGGCCTTCATTGCCGCCGCGCTCACCGGACTGACCCTGTTTTCGGTCAGGGCGTCGGAATACGCGGCCATGCCGGTTTTCCTGCTCAAACTCGGCCTGATCGCAGCCGCCATAGTGAATTTTCTGCTCTTCTCGGCTCTCTATAGCCAGGGTGGCGACGAGACGCCGGCTACCCCGGCTATCGGCTTCTCGGCAGCCGCCTCGATCCTGATTTGGCCAAGCATCCTTCTGTGCGGGCGTTTCATCGGATTTCTCTGACTGGCTGTCCTTTTCCCAAGCCGGGCGCTTGCGGTTGACAAAAACTTTGCACAGTCTGCCAAAAAGCAGGGGGGCGAAGATGCGTGGGGAAGTGACCCATTACGACGAGGCCCAGGGCTTCGGCTTCATCGCCGGCAGCGACGGCAACCGCTATACCTTCGCCCGCGAAAATCTGCGCCGGGCCGCCGCGACGCCGAAAGGCACGCCGGTCGAATTCACGGAAAGCGGCAGCCAGGCGCGCGACATTTTTCCCGTCCGCGAGATGGGCGCAACGCCTCCGACCTTAGAGTCGCAAGCGCCGGCGCAACGAACCAGCCCGCATTTTGGCCGCATGGCCGACAACGGTCTGCCGGCAGGCACAGGATTGTGGAGTTATTTCTGGCGCGGCCTGACCGTCAACTACGCCAATTTTCGAGGCCGGGCGCGGCGCAAGGAATATTGGGGCTATTTTCTGTTCTGGCTGCTGGCGCTCTGCGCAATTTCGGCAGCGGCCGGTTTCGCGGACGCTTCCGCGGGCAACTTCGACCGCGGCGAACCCTATCTGACCATCGGGACGATCGGCGTTTTTCTGCTCGGCACCCTAATTCCGGGCATCGCCGCGACCGTGCGCCGCCTGCACGACATCGGCCTGGCGGGCTGGTTCTTTCTGCTGATCTTCATCCCCTACCTGGGCAACCTCATCATCTTCGTGTTCGCGCTGATCCCAAGCCAGAAGCACGACAACAAATGGGGCCCCATTCCGCCCGGCATCGATAGACCCTCAGCGTTTACGCCCGCTCCAGAAATTCCGCGATGATGGCGTCGCCCATGGTAATGGTGCCGATCTCGGTCATGCCCTCCGATAAAATGTCTTTGGTGCGGTAGCCCCGGTCAAGCACGGCGGCGATCGCGCTATCAAGCCGGTCGGCTTCCACCGTCATCTCGAACGAGTAGCGCAGGCACATGGCGAACGAGGCGATCATGGCGATCGGATTGGCGACGCCCTGTCCGGCGATGTCGGGCGCCGAGCCATGCACCGGCTCGTAAAGCGCCTTGCGCTTGCCCGTCATCGGATCGGGGCTGCCCAGAGATGCGGAGGGCAGCATGCCGATCGAGCCGGTCAGCATCGCGGCGATGTCGGAAAGCATGTCGCCGAACAGATTGTCGGTGACGATCACGTCGAACTGTTTTGGCCAGCGCACGAGCTGCATCCCGCCGGCGTCGGCCAGCATATGGTCGAGCTTCACGTCAGAATATTTTGTTTTGTGGGTCGCCGTTACCACCTCGTTCCACAGGACGCCCGATTTCATGACGTTGCGCTTTTCCATCGAGGTGACGCGGTTGCCCCGGGTGCGCGCCAACTCGAAGGCGACGCCGGCAATCCGCTCGATCTCGAACGTATCGTAGACCTGCGTGTCGATGCCGCGCTTCTGGCCGTTGCCGAGATCAATGATCTCCTTGGGTTCGCCAAAATAAACGCCGCCGGTAAGTTCGCGCACGATCAGAATGTCGAGGCCTTCGACCACCTCCGGCTTGAGCGACGACGAGGCGGCGAGCGCCGGATAGCAGATTGCGGGGCGCAGATTGGCGAACAGCTGCAAATCCTTGCGCAACCGGAGCAGTCCGGCTTCGGGCCTCACGTCATATGGAACCGCGTCCCATTTCGGTCCGCCCACCGCGCCGAACAGCACCACGTCGGCGGCAAGCGCCTTTTCCATATCGGCTTCAGAAATCGCCTGCCCATGGGCGTCGTAGGCGCAGCCCCCGACCAGACCTTCCTCGGTTTCGAAGCCGCTGTCGAAATTCGCGTTCATCGCCGCAATCAGTTTTTTCACCTCTGCCATGGCCTCGGGGCCGATGCCGTCGCCGGCGAGCAGAAAGAGTTTTTTCGATGTCATGAGGGTAATAGTCCTTTGGTGCCGTCAACGGTGGCTTGCTAGCGGCAAGGCGCATGTCGCGCAAGGCAGGAAGACCGGGATCTCCTGCCCATCATAGAACATCTCGGTCTGCAAACTCGCCTGACGGCTAACTGCTCCGCCGCAGCACCGTGACCTCGATCTCGATCTTCATCTCGGGCTTGTTGAGACCGCAGACGATCATGGTGGCGGCCGGCCGGATTTCACCGAAAACCTCGCCGAGAATCGGGAAG
>JBGTLX010000173.1:0-1845 GCA_041743855.1 Rhizobiaceae bacterium
GCGTTGATCGCGCCGGCCTTGCCGATGGCCAGCGTTCCCACGGGGATGCCGGCCGGCATCTGGACGATCGACAGCAGCGAATCCTGCCCCGACAGCGCCTTCGATTCGACCGGAACGCCGAACACCGGCAGCGGCGTCAGCGCCGCCGTCATGCCCGGCAGATGCGCCGCGCCGCCAGCGCCCGCAATGATGATTTTTATGCCGGAGGCCTTCGCCCCCCTGGCGAATTCATAGAGCCGCTCAGGCGTTCGGTGCGCCGAAACGATGCGCCGGTCATGTGCGACGCCGAGTTCGGCCAGTGTCTCGGCGGCATGGCGCATCGTCGCCCAGTCGGACTGGCTGCCCATGATGATCGCGACATCGGCGAATTTCTCGGTCACTCGTCCCATCCTTCAGACGAGCAGCGAGTAGCGGAATTGCCGCCCGTCCGCAACGCCACGCGTGACGGGCCACCCTCCCCCTTGTGGGGAGGGTCGCCGCGCAGCGGCGGGGTGGGGGTTCCTGTCGTAATTTGGAGAGAGGTATACCCCCGCCCGCGCCTTCGGCGCGACCTCCCACAAGGGGGAGGTGGAAGGCCGTCCCTAGGCGATGATGTCTGGAATAATCTTGTTCTCCAGCGCGTTCATCCGGTCTTTAAAACCCAGCTTCTTCTTTTTCATGCGCTGTATCTGCAGCGCGTCGCAGCCCATCGCGATCATCGCATTGATTGCGGCGTCGAAATCGGCGTGGTCCTGCTTCAACTTGGCGAATTCGAGACGAATCTCCGTCTGTTCCTGGTCAAGCATATGCACCGTCTGCAACGAATTTGGGCGTCGAAAAGACGCGGTCCGGGCGGGTCCGGAAGTGACTACGACCGGGAGAACGCCCTAGCACATTTCGCGCCGGCGGGAAATCCTGCTCCGAATCTAACAAAGTTTAGGACGTTAACATTCGACATGGCGGCCCGAAGGTGGCACATTGTCACCGTGCCGTCACAGTACGGACCAGCGGTGGAAACGGCTGTGATCGGTGCGAATCGAGGAAACCTGAAAGGGAGCACCAATCATGTCGCTTGCCAACCATCTTGAAGAGCTGCAGCGCAGACACGGAGATATCGAACGCGAAATCGATGAAGTCATGCTTCATCCTTCCGTGGACGACCTCGAAATCGTGAATCTGAAGCGGCGCAAGCTGGCGCTCAAGGACGAGATTGAAAAACTCAAAACGTCGCCGACGGCTCACTGACCGCCTCCCGGTTCGAGTCACGGCTTTGCCCCTAATTGCCGGCGGCGTCCGCGCCGCCGGCAATTAGGCGTAATGACAAAACCTAGTCGTCCCTCCGTTGCGTGCGTGGATCGAGGCGCACGGCTTCGGGCGTGACGCCGCGTTCGGAGGGCAGCGTCTTGAACGCCTCCCGATCTTCCAGCGGAACCGGCGCGCGGCGTGAAATGCGCAGCAGCGTGTAGCCCACCAACGCCAGATGCGGCAGCGCGGTCGCCAGAAAGATGCTTTCGGGCCGCATCGATCCCATCAGCGTCGCACCGAGCAACGGGCCGATCATCGTGCCGAAGCCGTAGAGCAAAAGCAGCCCGCCGGACACCTTGACGAAATCCTCCGGCCTGGCGTGGTCGTTGGCGTGCGCCACCGCCAGTGAATAGAGCGTATATGCGAACGCGCCATAGGCCGCAGTCATGGCCAGCACGAAAGCGCCCGAGCGCGGCATGACGACGAAGATCGAGAGCGCCGCGAGCGCGCAGGCGAGCGACGCGCCGACCAGCACGTAGCGGCGGTCGGTCGTGTCCGAGATGCGGCCTACCGGCATTTGCAGCGCCGCGCCCGCGACGACGACGAGGCTCATCATCAGCG
>JBGTLX010000174.1:0-2205 GCA_041743855.1 Rhizobiaceae bacterium
CGGCGCTCGATATGCACCATGCGCTCGAATTCGTAGAAGGCGATCTGGCGCACCACGGTGTTGATCATGTCCTCCACCTTCTGCGCGAGCATCGCCTTGCGTTCGCGCCGGTCGGTCGTCTGATCGAGTAGGGACCGGAACGTCAGCATCTCGCCAAAGACGGAAGCCGTTTCGGCGAGCGTCAGCGGCGTCGAGGCCATCAGCGCGCCCTGGCCCCCGGCCAGCACCTGGTGCACGCCATGTCCCAACTCGTGCGCCAGCGTCATCACGTCGCGCGGCTTGCCCATGTAGTTGAGCAGCACATAGGGGTGCGCCGACGGCACGGTCGGATGCGCGAAGGCGCCCGGCGCCTTGCCGGGCCTGACCGGCGCGTCGATCCAGCGGCGGTCGAAAAATTGCCGCGCTATGTCGGCCATGTCGGGCGAGAACCGGTGGTAGGCCGACAGCACGGTATTCTTGGCTTCGTCCCATCCGATCGCCGCCTGCGGCGTCTCGGGCAGCGGCGCGTTTCGGTCCCAATGGTTCATCGCCTCCATGCCGAGCCATCTGGCCTTCATCGCATAGTAGCGATGGGAGAGCCGTGGATAGGCGTCGCGAACGGCGGAAGCCAGCGCGTCCACGACGCTGCGCTCCACCCTGTTGGCGAGATGCCGTGAATCGGCGATGTCCTCGAAGCCGCGCCAGCGGTCGGAAATTTCCTTGTCCTTGGACAGCGTGTTGGTGATCAGCGTGAAGGTTCGGAGATTTTCCTTGAAAGTCGTGGCAAGGGCCGCGGCTGCTTCACGCCTCACTTCGCCGTCGGCGTCCTGCAGCCGGTTCAGCGCCGGTTCCAGCGTCAGTTCCTGACCGTCGATCTTGAAGCGCAGGTCTGTCATAGTTTCGTCGAAGAGCCGGTTCCAGGCGCCGCGCCCGGTGATCGACTTTTCGTGGAACAATTGCTCGATGCGGTCTTCGAGCTGGTAGGGCTTGTCCTTCCGCAGATCGAGCACCCAAGGCCGGTAATGACCGAAAGCCGGGTCCGCTTCGAACGCGGCGGCGATTAGCGCGTCGTCGACCAGATTGAGCTCCAGCGCGAAGAACAGCAAATGCGCGCTCGCATCCGTCATCTTTTCCTGGATGTCGCCGTAAAGCTTGGCGCGGCGCGGATCCGACGTGTCGCCGGCATAGATGAGGCCGGCATAGGACGCGATGCGGCCGATCAGTTCCTCCAACGCCTCGAAAGCGATCAGCGCTTGCCCAAGACGGCTGGCCGGCCCGCGTCCCGCCTCGGCGGCGAGCGTGCCTTTCCACCGGCTTTCGAACGCTTCCGATTCGGCAGCCGCGCGTTCGAGATCGGCTTGGAGTTCCGGCGCGTCGATGCCCTCATAAAGGTCGGTCAGATCCCATTCGGGAAGGTCGCCCAGCGCGCCAAAACTCTCGCTCGCCGCTGCCGCCATCGACTTCTGTTCTTTTTCGGTTCTCATCTCAGTCGCCTTAGAACGTCTAATGAGGCGGGAGGACCGGTTGGATCGCCCCAGCGTAACATCCCAGCCTTTTCAAGCCTTGTTTAGAAAGCTGTGCCAGGATGATCCATAGTGCGCATTCGCTGCCGAATTCAGAGGCCATCTCATGGCAGGTTCCATCCTCATAGTCGATGACGATCCGGTGCAGCGGCGGCTGGTGGAAGCGGCGCTGACGAAATTCGGACACCGCGCCGTCGTCGCCGAAGACGGCCAGTCCGCCCTGACGATCATGGATGGTGGGCGCGGCGAAGTCAGCGTCGTCATCCTTGATCTCTCCATGCCCGGCCTCGACGGCCTCGGCGTCCTGAAACTAATGCGCGAGCGCGGCATTTCCATACCCGTCATCGTGCAGACCGCCCAGGGCGGCATCGACACCGTCATTTTGGCCATGCGCAACGGCGCATTCGACTTTGTCGTCAAGCCGGCGTCGCCGCACCGGCTCAACCAGGCGGTCGCCGACGCCCTGAAAGTGGAAGCGCTCGAAGGTCAGTCCAAACGGTCGGCGCGGCGCGGCGGTTATCTTTCCTTCAAGGATATCGTCACCAGAAGCCCGGTGATGGATCGGGTCATCCGGCTGGCGCAGAAGGCTGCCGCCTCCAACATCCCGATCCTGATCGAGGGCGAATCGGGCGTCGGCAAGGAACTCGTCGCGCGCGCCATCCAGGGTTCGGGCGAGCGCCGGTCAAAACCGTTTGTCACCGTC
>JBGTLX010000175.1:0-13401 GCA_041743855.1 Rhizobiaceae bacterium
GATGATGTCCGAAAACCGGCTGATGAGCGCGTCGATCCAGCCGCCATAATATCCCGCCAGCATGCCGAGCGTGATGCCGACGATCATCGCCACCCCGACCGAAAGCGGCGCGACGATCAGCACCGTGCGCGCGCCGAAGACCAGCCGGGCCAGCATGTCCCGTCCCAGAATGTCGGTGCCCAGCCAGTGCGCCGCCGATGGGTTGGGGTCGGCCAGCGCCATCGCGTCCTGCGCCGTCGGCGAATACAGGGGGAGCACGGGCGCGAGGATGGCGACCACGACCCAGAAGGCGACGAGCGAGAGCCCAACCACGGCCGTTCGCGAGCGCAGGACGCCGGTCCATCTCTGGCGTCGCGCGGTCCTGGCCCTGGTCCTTTCGGCTACGGCTGCATCCTGCATGCTCAACTGACTCTGATGCGGGGATCGAGCAACATATAGCCGAGGTCGCCGATGAATTGCGTCGTGACCGCGATGGCCACGGTGATCAGGGTCGCTGCCTCGAGCGTGGCGATGTCGCCGAACAGGCTCGCCTCCAGCAGCAGGCGGCCAAAGCCCGGATAGGCGAAGACCAGCTCCGTCACGACGACGCCGCTGATCAGGAAATTGATCTGCAAGAGCAGCACCGTGAAGGGCGCGATCATGGCGTTGCGCAGCGCATGACCAAACACCATGCGTCTCGTGCTCATTCCCTTCAGAACCGCGGTGCGGATGAACGGCTTTTCCATCACGCCGATCATCGAGACCCGGATCATGCGCGCGACATAGCCGAAATCGTAGATCACCAGCACCGCGACGGGCAGGATCAGTTGCGATGCGATCGACCAGCCGCTGTCGGAGTTGAGCGGGCTGGTGCCTGGCAGGATCGGCCAGAGGATGACGAACAGCGTCACCAGAAAGACGCCGGAGGCGAATTCGGGAATGGAGGTGAAGGTGATGCAGACGACCGACAGCGTCCGGTCCAGAGCCCCGCCTTCCCTAAGGCCGGAGAGCACGCCGAACGCGATCGACAGCGGTATGATCAGCAGGAACGCGATCCCCGCCAGAAGCGCCGTGTTGGCCAGCCTGTCCCAGATCACGTCGTTGACCGGCAGCTTGTTCAGGGTCGAATAACCGAAATTGCCGAAATACTGGGCGCCGCGCGGATCGGTGAAATTGAGGCCTGTGCCCGGATCCTGCAGCGGATCCGGTATGGCCCCCACCAGGACCCCGACCCATCGGCCATAGCGGACCAGCAGCGGGTCGTTAGCGCGCAGCTTCGCGGTGAGCAGATCGACCTGCTGTTGCGTGGCAAACGGCCCGAGCGATTTGCGCGCGACGCTTCCCGGCGTGAATTCGGAGACGGCGAACACCAGGAATGAAGCCGCGACCATCGTCAGCACCATCATGGACAGGCGTTTGAACAAGAATCGCGCCATTCGCCAGGCTGGTCCGATCTATGCAGATGTAAAGGGGATGCCCGGCCGCCAACCGGCGACCGGGCATCGAACGGGTGGGCTCAGGCCACTATCGCATACTGATGGGCGAACAGGTAACCCGTCGGATGCAGTTCGAACCCCTTCACCTTCTTGTCCATCGCCGTGGTGAACGTCCGCCAGTAGGCCTGCACGATCGGACCCTCGTCCTGCATGATCTCTTCGATCCTCAGCATCACCTTGCTGCGCTCCTTGGGGTCGAGGATGCCTTCCGCCTTGGTCAGCAGCTGATCGAACTCGGCATTGGAGAAGTGCGACTCGTTCCAGGCCGCGTTGGAGCGATAGGCCAGCGACAGCGTCATGATGGCGAGCGGGCGATGACCCCAGCCGGTCACGCTGAACGGCGACGTGATCCAGACCTCCCAGAACTGGGCGCTGGGCAGGGCCTTGATGTTGACGCGGACGCCGATGTCCTTGAACTGCTCGGCCAATACCTGGGCGGTGTTGAACTCCCAGTTCGGATCGGGGCGCGTCGTCATGTCGAATTCGAACCCGTCCGGATAGCCGGCTTCGGCCATCAGCGCCTTGGCCTTTTCGATATCGCGGCCGTATTTCGGCAGTTCCGCATATTCTGGATGGGACGGCGCGACATGGTGATCTTCCCCCGGCGTTCCCGCGCCGAGCAACGCCGTCTGGATCAGCTTGTCGCGATCGACGGCAAGCCGCATGGCCTTGCGCACGCGCTTGTCCTTGAACTGTTCGACATCCGTGTGCATGCGCGCCACAGCGGTCTGGGTCGTTTCGACGCTGTGGATCTCGACATGCGGGAAGCTCTTCATCGCGTTGACTTGCACCGCGTCGGCTTCCGACAGGCCATCGACCTGCTTCGAAGCCATCGCGGCGATGGATGCGCCGGGATTGTCGCCGAGATCGACGAATTCGAACGTGTCGAGATAGGGGCCGTCGCCCCAGTAGTCGGTTCGCGCCTTGAACTTAGCGTTTTTGCCGACGGTATATTCGGTCAGATCGAAAGGTCCGGTGCCGTTCGCGCCGGGACCGAACGCGCCGTTCTCCTCCGGATCGAGGATGAACATCGGGTAGTGGAACAGATGCTCCGGCACGCCGATCTGCGGCGCGAACGCGTTCAGCCGCACCGTGTAGTCGTCGACCTTCTCGATCGCGTTGTCGGCCCAGAGCCTGCTGGACTTCTTGGCGTTGCCCTGCTCGTCCTTCTCGCCGGTCTCGTATTCCTCGACCAGGTAGCCGGTGAACAGCCCGAGCACGGATGAGCCGATGGCCGGATCGGCAACGCGTTTCAGGTTCCATACGACATCGTCGGCTGTGAACTGGCGGCCTTTGCGCCATTTCACATCCTTGCGGACGTGCAGGGTCCAGGTCTTCAGATCGTCGCTGACCTCCCATTTTTCCAGGAGGTAGGGCTTGGTGATGTTGTTGCGGTCGGTCAGGGTCAGATATTCGCAGACCTGGCGAACGACATTCGACTTTTCGGCGAAGTCGACCACATGCGGGTCCTTGATTTCCATGCAGCGCATGCCGATCCGCAGATTGCCGCCCTGCGGCATGTCCTGCGCCGCGGCGTCGCCGCCGGACGGTTCCGCCATGCCCAGCGCCGAATAGGCCGCTGCTGAGGACAGTCCGAGCAGGGTCGCGCGCCGCAGGAAATCTCTGCGGGAGATGGCTCCCTCGGCCACCTCGTCGATAAGCGTCGGGATATAGGGATGCGGGTGCTTGTCCACTGGCGTGATCTCCGGTTTGTCACAGGTTGGTTGGTCAATGACGACGATAACTGAGGTCTGAATTCTCACCGCTTCGGCGGGCTGGCTGTCAAGGCGGCATGATCCGGCATGGCAGCACACATCGCGGGTTGCCGCCGCCGAACGCGTTTGCGTTGCATCAACTGGCGCCGCCGCCAGAACGCCGTCCAGGATCGCACCCCTTGGCTGGTTATCTCGACGACTCCCGTTGCGGCGCCTCGATCAGGACGGGCGCTCTGTTCCCGTAACAAAAGTTATACCCGGCGTTCTGGACGGCAAATAAAGATTGATTGCTCAATGGCCCTGTTTTTTTTGGCCAACAGGGCCTTCGACGCGCCGTGCGATTTCGCTATTTGTCTCAACCACGCGATCATACGACTCGGCCGGGACAATGCCGGTTCACGCATGCACAATGCGGCGCCAAGCAAAAGGAACAGATCTCGCTATGCGTAGTCATGCACAAGCCGTCGTCATCGGCGGAGGCCTGATCGGCTGTTCCATTCTCTACCATCTCGCCAAGCATGGCTGGTCCGATGTCGTGCTGCTCGAACGGGACGAGTTGACGTCGGGTTCGACCTGGCACGCCGCCGCCAACATTCACGGCCTGCACGATTCCACCAATATCAGCCGCCTGCAGCACTACACCATGGCGCTCTACAAGGAGCTCGAAACCGAGACGGGCCAGGGCTGCGGCATTTTCCAGCCAGGCTCACTGTATCTGGCGCAGACCGAGGCGCGCGAGCATCAGCTCAGATTGCAGGAAGCCAAAGCGCGCCGCTACAAGATGAATTTCTACGAGGTCTCCCGGAGCGAGGCCGAGAACCTGCATCCGCTGGTCGATTTCGACGGCATCCGCTGCATCATGTACGAACCGGAGGGCGGCAATGTCGATCCTTCCGGCGTGACGGCGGCCTATGCGGCGGGAGCCCGCCAGCGCGGCGCCGAAATCCACCGCTTCACGCCCGTGACCGCGACCGAGGCGCAGCCGGACGGCAGCTGGATCGTGCGTACACCCAAGGGCGAAATCCGGACGCAATGGGTGGTCAACGCCGCCGGCCTGTGGGGCCGCGAAGTGGCGGCCATGGCCGGCTTGGAATTGCCTCTGATCCCGACCGAACACCAATATTTCGTGACCGAAACGATCCCCGAAATCGCCGCCATGGGCCGCCGGCTGCCCTCGGTCGCCGACCGCGACGGCGAATATTATCTGCGCCAGGAAGGGCTCGGCCTGCTGGTCGGCGCATACGAGCGCGACATGAAATTCTGGGCCGAGGACGGCACCCCGCAGGACTTCGGCCACGAACTTTTCCCCGACGATCTCGAACGGATCGAAGACAACATGATGCGCGCCATCGCGCGCGTCCCCGCGGTCGGCGCGGCCGGCGTCAAGCGCGTCATCAACGGTCCCATGATCTGGTCGCCCGACAGCGCCGTCCTGTTCGGTCCGGCGCCGGAACTGCGCAACTATTTCTGCTGCAACGGCATCATTCCCGGTTTCTCGCAATCCGGCGGCATGGGCAAGCTCGCGGCCGAGTGGATGATCGAGGGCGAGCCGACGCTCGACATGTTCGCATGGGACATGGCGCGCTTCGGCCATTGGGCCGGAAAGGCCTTCACCAAGGCGCGGGTGCGCGATCAGTACAGCCACCGCTTCAAGATCCATTTCCCCAACGAGGAGCGCGCCGCCGGGCGGCCCGTCCGCACGCGACCCGTTTATGAAATGCAGAAGGCGATGGGCGGGGTCTTCGGCCTGAATTTCGGCTGGGAGCATCCTTTGTGGTTCGCGGCCGAAGGCGAGCCGAGCGAGGAGACGATCGGTTTTACCCGCCAGAACTGGTGGGAGCCGGTTGGGCGGGAGGCGCGCATGCTGCGCGAACATGCGGGCGTCATCGACATTTCCAATTTCGCCAAATACGAGGTCAAGGGCGCCGGCGCGGCGTCGTGGCTCAACGCGCTGTTCGCCAACCGCATGCCCACCGAGATCGGCCGCTCCTGCCTGACGCCGCTGATCGGCAAGCGCGGCGGCATCGCCGGCGACTTCACCGTCACCAAGCTCGGCGACGACGACTACATGATCTTCGGCTCCGGCATGGCCGAACGCTTCCACCAGCGGTTCTTCAAGGTGCTGCCGCTTCCGGAAGGCACGAGCTTCCGTTCCGTGACCGAGGCCATGTGCGGCTTCAATGTCGCGGGGCCGAAGGCGCGCGACTTGCTGCAACGGCTGACCAATGCCGACCTGTCGACCGCGTCGTTCCCGTTCATGCGGTCGCGCCGCGTGACGGTGGCTGGGGTAGAGGTGGTAGCGCTGCGCGTATCCTTCACCGGCGATCTGGGCTGGGAACTCTATTGCCCCGCTGCCGATCAGGTCGCGCTCTACGCCGCCTTGCTCGATGCCGGGCGCGAATTGGGTGCAGGTCCGGTCGGTTCGCGCGCGCTGATGTCGCTTCGGGTCGAGAAGGGGTATGGCAGCTGGAGCCGGGAATACTCCCCGGAATATTGGCCGCAGGAAGTCAAGCTCGACCGCCTGATCAAGATGGACAAGGGCGACTTCCTCAACCGCGACGCTTACGCCGCCATTGCGGACAAGCCGGCGCGGGACGAACTCATCATGTTGTCGATCGAGGCGAAGGATGCGGACGCGACTGGGGGAGAGCCGATTTTCCTGCCCGACGGAACGCCCGTCGGCCAGGTCTCGTCGGGCGCCTATGGCTATTCGGTCGGAATGTCGCTCGCGCTCGGCTACGTCAAGGCGGGTTCCATCGCGCCCGGCGGCGCTGTCAGCGTCGCCATTTTGGGTCGCCCACACAATGCAATTCTGCTGGGACAGCCGCCCTTCGACCCGGAGGGAAAGCGCCTTCGGTTGTAGGGCGCTGACGGGACTAAAGCGTCATTGCGCGTTCAGCGGGCCGAAAATCCGCCATCGACGAGAAAGTCGGTCCCTGTGACGAACGATGCGTCTTGCGACAGGAGGAACGCCGCCGACGCGGCGATTTCTTCCGGCCGCGCGATGCGCCCCAGAAGCGGTCCTTTCCCGAGATCAGCATTGGCCGCTTTCAGGTCGGGCCAGCGCTGCAGCAGGCGCGTCGTCGCTACGGGGCCTGGCGATAGGCTGTTGACACGAACGCCTTCGCCGGCATGGTCGATGGCCATCGCCTTGGCGAGGTGGACGAGCCCCGCTTTCGCGGCGCAATAGGCGACCGCTTTGGCGGTCGCCACGCTGCCGAATTGCGACGCGATGAACACGACTGACCCGCCGCCGCTCGCCGCCAGGGCGGGCACGCAATATTTGCTCGCCAGAAACGCGCCCGTCAGGCTTACTCCGATCTCGGTGCTCCAATTGTGGAGATCCAGGTCGACGACGGTGCCGTCGATCGAAGGCGCGGCTGCATTGTGCACCAGACCGTCAAGCCTGCCGAAGGTTTGGAGAGCCATGGCGGCGGCGTTCCGCGCGGAGTCCGCGATGGTCACGTCGCAATGAATGCCGAGGGATTGCGGCCCCAGGCGTTCGGCCAACCGAAGAGCGGCGTTTTCATCGCGATCCGAAAGCACGACCTTGCCGCCCTCGGCGATGCATCGGGTCGCAATCGCCGCGCCGATATCGCTGACGGCTCCTGTGATCAGGACGACGCGGCCGTCCAGTCGTTTCGTCATCGGATCCGGGTGAGCGCGCATTGAAGAGAATCTCCTGCGGATTGAAACCGGGCTTGCCGACCACTTTGAGGGCGACGATTCAGGCGGTCACGCCGAACCGTCGAATGAATCCGGCATAGTCCGCCAGAGCTTCCCGCAAGGGAGTCGGCCGCCATCCCGTCTCGTTCGAGATGCGGGAGATGTCATAGGCGCCCCAGCGTCCGCCCTTGAAGGCAGGGTTAGCGATGATGTCGCATTCCGCCGGGTCGGCGACATGCCATCGCGTGCCGGGAATGATCTCGGCCACCGTCTCCAGCAGTTTCCGCGCGGTGACCGCGTCTCCGTAGGCGATGTTGTAGACGTCGTGGCCGAGCGGGCCATCCTTGTCCAGCAAGGCCATGATCGCGCGGCCGACGTCCAGCGCGTGGATATGATCGCCGACGGCGTCGGGCGCGTTGATCCGGATCGGCTTGCCCGCGAGCGCCCGGTCGATCACCACGTAAGGCAGGCAGTAATGCGCCCGGCTCGGACGCGTTCGATCCATCGGACCATAGACGCCCGACAAACGGCAGGCGGCGACGGACATTCCAAACAGCTTCGCGTAGCGTTTGCCGATCATCTCGCTGGCGAGCTTCGAGATGCCGTAGAATTCCGGCGGATCGACCCAACCCTCCTCGGGCATGGGGCCGGCGGGTTCCGGGCCGTAGTCGTTGTAGACCGCGCCCGAGCTGAGATTGATGAAGCGCTTCAGATCGGGCAGATGCCGGGCCCATTCAAGCACCGTGACGGCGCCCATGATGTTGACCTCCAGCACCTTGGCCGGAACATCGGTCTCGGGGTTCGCGACGGCCCCGCCGTCGGGAGACTCAGGCGCGAACAGCGTTACCGTGGCGGCATGAACCACATGCGTGATGTTGTGCCTGGCCGCGAGGCGGTCGAGCGCGCCGCGGTCGAGAACGCTGGCCTGGACATAGAAAAGCCGATCGGCGATCGGCTCGAAAAAGCGCTCGAGCGCCGAATCGAACGGTCCCGAATCGAGGACGATCACCTGGTCGGCATCGTGCTCGTCCAGCCACAGGCGGGCCAGGTTGGACATTACGAAGCCGCCGCCGCCGGTTATCAAAAGCGCCATAATCCAGGCTCCCACGAGTGCGTTCAGGTTCGGCTTGCCGCGCAGACGCGTTGTCATTGGGGTTCTCCGAAGATATGAACCGTGCCTGACCCGCTCGGCGGAAGTGTAGCGAAGGCGCGCATTAGGGGTCGGAAAGCGACATCGGGAAAAAGCCTTCAGCCTTGGGCGGCCTCGGCCGTCCGGTCCCGCTGGCGCTGGCGGCGCTGATCGCGGGGAACCGTGTTGAAGACTTCGCGGTATTTCTTGGTGAAATGCGAGCTTGAGCGAAATCCGCAGCAAAGCGCGACTTCGAGCACCGATACATCCGTCTGCATCAGCAGGCTCCGTGCCTCGTTGAGACGAAGGCTCATGTAGTAGGAGGACGGGCTGGCGTTCAGGAGGCGCAAAAAAAGCCTTTCGAGGTGCCTCACGCTGGTGCCGAGTCTTTCGCCGATCTGGCCGATTTTCAGAGGATTCCCAAGCGTCTGTTCCATGATATCAATCGCGCCAAGCAACAGCGGGCTGCTTGTGCCGGTCCGCGCCTTGATGTCGATGCGGGCGGGCTCGTGGCCGCATCTGATGGATTGATAGATCAGCTTGTCGGCGACGGCGCGGGCGAAATGCCTGCCCCTGAATTCGGAAATCAGATGCAGCATCAGGTCCAGCGTCGATATGCCCCCTGCGCATGTGATGATCCGGCTGTCGACGCAGAATATGTCCTTTGTCACGTTGACCTCTGAAAACCGTTCGCTCAGGGCTCGCGCGCTCTCCCAATGCACGGCGCAGCTCAGCCCGTTCAAAAGTCCGGCATGCGCCAGCAAGAACGCGCCGCTGCTGATCGCGCCCAGCCGCACGCCGTGGCTGTGAAGCCGTCTCAGCCAGTTCAGGACGCTGCGGTCTTCGGCGTTGACGCTGCTCGCGCCGGCGCAGACCAGGATGACATCGCAGTCGAGCTTGTCCCTGATGGAATGCCGGACCGGAAACGGCAGTCCGCAGCTGGATTGAACAGGCGTTCCGTCGACGGAAACAAGGACATGGGAAAAGGTGGACGCGTCGTCCACGGAATTCGCGATGCGAAGCGCTTCAAGCACCAGTGCGAGCGGGGCCAGGGGAAAGTCCGGCGGCATGAAGACGCCGAGGCGCACCTCCCCGCTCGTCGCACGGCGAGCCTCGTTAAACGGCGCGTTCTGGATGTTCATGGCGGTCCGATGGTCGCCATTCTCGCGGAAACGCGGAAAGGCCGTCTTCAAAAGCCACGTTACAGTCGAGGAATAAGGGCTTCAAGCCGAGTCCGGCCCGACATCCGGCGGAAAAGCTCCAACTGTCGGTCGCGCGGGCCCTTCGATGGACCAACGCGTGTCTACCGGTCACCGCAAAGCCCGCGAAAGCAGGCAATTCGGCATCGCCGGCGGTCGCCGTGAGGCGTGTGGGTTCGCTTTTCTTGGCCATCGGCCTGAAATAATTTCGGCAAGCGCAGCCAGCGCTCGTCCATCGAGCGGGAGACATCGAACGCCGGCGTCGAGCGCGGAGCGTCAGCCCACGGCCTTCCTGTGCAGGTACCTGCCGTGATCGGCGCTGCCCATGAAACGATCGCCGTCCACGATCAATCGGCCGCGGCTGAACGTCTTTTCGACCTTTCCCTTTGTCTTCCATCCCTCCCACACCGAATAGTCGGTGTTCGAGTGCATGGTGTCGACGGTGAACACATGCTCCGCCTCGGGATCGAAGATCACGATGTCCGCGTCATAGCCGGGCAGGAGCTGGCCCTTGGCCTGCAGGTCGAAAAGCCGCGCCGGGCCCGCGCAGCAGACCTCGACCCAGCGGTGGACGTCCAGGCGGCCGCCGCCGACGCCAAGCGAATAAATCAGCGGCAGGCGCGTCTCGACGCCTCCCGGCGGAAGCAGCGGCATGAGCCTGTTGCCCTCAGCGTCGCGCCGGGTCGACTTTGTGGCTGGCGGCACGTCTATCCTCAGGCCGAAATATCCCGCCAACTCAAGCGCCTGCTGTTCCGGCACAAGGCGCATGGCGGTATGGTCGGTCGACACGATGTCGAGATCGCCATGCGCCAGGCCGTCCCAGAGCGCACGCTGATGCGTGGCGTCGCGGATCGGCGGAGTGACCAGGAACGGCAGCGCCTCGATCGGATCGCCGCGATAGATGTCGTCGGTATGCGTCAGGTAGCCGAGGCACACCTCGCCATAGGCCTCGACGCCGCGGGCCTTGGCCGCGCGGATCGCAGCTACCCCTTGCGCGCAGGTGTTGTGGAAGATCAGCGTGCGCCCGCCCGTGACTTCCGTCATCGCCATGGCCAGTTCGATCGCAGCGGCCTCGGTCGGCGCGGGATAGTTTTCGGTGAAGCGCGCCATGCTGTGTTCGCCTTTGGCCGCGGATCTGCGGCGCATGGCGGCGAGCGCGCCGCGGTTTTCCGCGTGGATCACGGACAGTGCGCCCCGATCGGCCGTTTCCCACATGCCGCGCATCAGGAACTCGTCGGAAACCCCCCAGCCGGGGACGGCCATGAACCATTTGAAGCTGGTAATGCCGCGCGCCATGATCGCGTCGATCTCGGCCAGGCGGTCGTCATGCTCCTCGCGAACGTTCATGTGGAAGGCGAAATCGACGCAACTCTGGCCTTCGGCGGTCAGAAGGCGCGCATCGAATTCATCGACCAGCGTGCGCCCTGGCTCGGCCTGGATCTGGTCGATGATTGTGGTCGTTCCGCCGAAGGCGGCCGCGACCGACCCGGTCGCGAACGTCTCGTCATAGCGGAAGCTCTTGCGCTCGGTGCGCATGTGCACATGGCCGTCGATGGCGCCCGGTATCACCAGCTTGCCGGTCGCGTCGATCTCACGCTCGCCCGTCAGGCCCGCGCCCACTGCCGCGATCCGCTCGCCCGTCAGGCCCGCGCCCACTGCCGCGATCCGCTCGCCCGAAATGGCCACGTCGCCGACAAAGTCGCCGGTTCCCGAAATCACGCGACCGTTCTTGATGACCAGATCATAGCTCATGGAAAGGCACCTCGATTTGCTGCTCGATGCTAGCGTTGCGCGCTCGAAAAGTTGAGCACGAACACGACTTGAATTGAGGACTGCAGGTCGCAAATGAAGCGGGTGATACAGTCGCCTAGAATCAGCGGATGACAAAACGCAGCCCCTTCCGCTATTTCAAGACCCTCACCCGAGATCATCCGCCTCCGGTGACGCTGTACGTGCGCTTCCCGCTTTCACTGCGCAATGTCGAGAAATCTGCAGCACCAACGCGGAAGCGATATCAACTACGAGACGATCCAGTACTGTTGGGCTTCCTGACAGTCATGCCGCTGCGGCGTTTGGCGTGCAGGGCTGTGACAAAGTCGGCCATTGGAGCGCCGGCGTGATGTGGCTGCGAGCTGAGCGCAACCGGGCGAGTTGGCGGCTGTCCCTTTCTTCTACCGGCGCGAAGCGGGGCTGGCGGCTGGTCATCCACCGCCGGCTCGACAAAGAGATCTCGGATTGACGATTTGAGCGCCGTGGCCAGTCGTTCGATCATGCCCACGGTCGGGTTCCTGGTCCCGCTCTCAAGGTGGCCGACATAGGCGCACTCAATCTCGGCCAGCAAGGCAAGTTCCTCCTGGGGGATTTTGCGAGCGACGCGCAGCCTCCGGATGGGGAGAGTGTGATCTGTTGACTCCAGGATTGCGGCAGTTCGAACACGACGGGGATCGAGGCAAAGCAGACAGAGATAGAACGAGAAGCCAAACTGCGGGCATGACAAGCAATCGCGACTAAGAGCGGACCATAGGCTTGGAGTCCGGGTTCATCTTATCGCTTACGCTCCCAACGGGACCGTCGTTCGGATACAGCCCGCAACAGATCCACGTTGACGGAGAACAGCGCCTGTTGCGCATCTTCAAGGACGAGGCCGACAAGCTCACGACCACCCGATTGCGCGGGCAAACCGGTCAAGTTGTCTATTACCGCCCATGTCTTGGTCGGATCAATTTTGAGTTCGAATCGCTGCATGGATGCGCAAAGCTCAGTTGCCACTGTCGGGATCTGTACTTGGAACCGATAGAGGCCGCGTTTACATATTTGAAGCGATGTCCGGTTTGGTTGGCTTAGGCCGATGCGGTGGCCTTGGTCGTATTTTTAAAGGCTCCGTTGTGGTGACCGGAGGTGGCTCCTTGGTGTCCCGTTTGAGTTGTGCACCTGGCGCCGCGCGGCGCTTCAACCATGTCGACGATAATTCTGCTAGAAAACTGCGCATTCCTTTCATTTCAGCATCCTCGCAATCTCTTTGTCTTCATTATAACCCGTAAAGCCCACCGCCGTTCCGCGCGGCCAAAGGCTAGTCGCACCTGCACTGAGCAGCCACGGCGCAACATTGGCTTCCAGTGGATAGGCAACTGCATCGAGCGGGGTCGCCACAGCGGCAATTCGACCGGTGAAACGCTGGTGGAGTCCAGCCAGCGCATGGGCTGCGGTCAGCGAGCCCCCAGATCCGATGGCAAGAAGGGAAGAAAGGCCGGCTGTGCGCACGGCCTTGCGAAGCTGCCCAATATCGACTGCGGCTGACCAAGAAAAGGTCTCCGCAAGTTTTTCCATTTCCGCGGCATAAGGCTTTGCCATCTGGTGTCCCAGCTCTCTTGAAGAGCTTTACTGTTTCATTTTGCCGGCGGACTGACAAGAACATATCAAGAACACAAGCCGCTAGTGCTGTTGAAGGAGCCATAGCAGGTTCTGTCCGAAAAATGTAGTGTGACTTTCCATTAAACCGCAATAATCGGAACACAATGATATCAAGGAGTTGTGCGGGCCCTTAATTTGATAATTAGCAGTTAATTGTGATAATCGGCGCTTGATTTTGGCACTTGATGCGAGAATGATCGACCGCATGTTTTTGCGTCGAGAACCACGATGTCTGAGCCCTTGGCCGATGAGATCAATGACGTTGACTGGGATGAGGCGTGCCGCAAGGCGGACGCAATCCGTAATTTCCTGCGTCGAGAGCCTGGCCCGACAAACGCAGCCCGGATACGAGAGCTTGCCGGCGCGCTTCGGCTGAGCCAGGCATCAGCCTATCGCTTGCTTAAGCTATTCCGAGAAGGCGGGACCGTTCTGTCTCTTGTGGGGCGCAAGCCCGGTCGGCGCACCGGTCACCGGATGCTCGACGACGCACGCGACGACATCATCCGGGCCGAGATCAAGCGCTTCTATCTGAAGAAGAACCGCCCATCCGTATCAGCCTTGGTGCGTGAAGTTGATACGAGTTGTCGCGCTGCGGGCTTGGCGCCCCCTCATCGGAGAACAATCGTCGCACGTATTGAAGACGTCGATCTTGCCAAGCGCGCCAAGGCGCGCGGCGAACCGAAGATTGAGAAATTGACCATGGCCGTTCCGGGCAAGTTCGAAGTTTCGAGGCCGCTGCAGGTTGTCCAGATCGACCACACCAAGGCAGACATCTTCGTCGTTGATGAAGAGGATCGTCGGCCGCT
>JBGTLX010000176.1:0-3257 GCA_041743855.1 Rhizobiaceae bacterium
GCCGCTGGCGCGCGCCACGGCGGCGCATTCGACGGCGACCCTCAACGACACATCCTCGGCGCGGTTCAGCCATTCCATACGTGTCAACGACCAGTTGGGCGCGCCGCTCATCAACGGCCCGAGGAAAGTGCCATGCAAGCGGACCGACGCCAAGGGTTCGCAGGGCTTTATCGCCGGCCATGACGGCTATGTCGCGCGCTTCGGCCTGCATCACGAGCGCGCGATAACGCTCTCGGCCGGCGGCGACATCGTGAGCGGGCTGGACCGTTTCCTGCGCGCGGGCGGCGCGGCGGCCCGCAACAATGGCCGCGATTTCGTCACCGTGCGCTTCCACCTCCATCCCGACGTCGAACTCTACCGCGACGAGCAGGAGCGGCTTGTGCTGACCGCCGCGCAGGCCGACAGTTGGGTGCTGACCTGCCAGGAGGTCATGCCGGAGGTCGAGGAATCGATCTATTTCGCCGGCCTAGCCGGACCGAGGCGAAGCCGCCAGATCGTGCTGTCCTTCAAGGCATCCGAAATCCAGGAGGTCCACTGGCAACTGACCCGCACGACCAACGCCGGCTATTTGCCGAACGGCTAATGCATCGGACCGAAAAGTGCGAAGCGGTTTTCGGATAAATCCGATGCGAAAACAAAGAGACCGAGCGGCGCGGCGATTCTGATTTGAAGCGAGCCGCTCTAGCGGGCGGCGATTGATGTTTCCGCCTGTTTGCTTCATTATCCCGCGTGTGCTCGGCCCCGAGATGCCAGCGATGAAGCGCATTCTCCTTCTCGGTGTAATCACCATCGGCCTGCTTGGCGGCGCGGCAGCTTTCGTCGTCGGCCAGACCAAAGTCGCGCCCGAGGCGATCCGGTCTTCGGTCACACGGACACCGGAACTGATCGATCGCGCTTGGCGTCTGGCAGTGGCCGCCACCTTCAAACCGGACCTGACATGGCAGTCCAACGGTTCGCTTTGCGGTCCCGCGAGTATTGCAAATGTTTTTCGCTCAATCGGCGAAGCGGAGACGAACGAAGCCGCAGTCCTGGAAGGGACGGGCAAGTGCTGGACGGGATTTTGTATCATGGGTCTCACACTGGACGAACTCGCCGAGGTCGCCCAAACGAACACGGAGCGGAAAGTCTCCATTCTTCGGGATCTGACCGCCGAAGAATTCGGTGAGCATATGAAGCGCGCCAACGAACCGGGCCGCCGCTACGTCATCAACTTTACCCGCGAGAAGATATTTGGCGACGGCGCCGGCCACCACTCCCCCATCGGCGGATATCTGGCGGCCGAGGACATGGTTTTCGTTCTCGACGTAAACGAGGAGTACAGGCCGTGGCTGGTCGAGCGGGAACGCTTGTTTTCCGCCATGGACACATTTGATGGCGATAAAAAGCGCGGGATGCTTCTGATCGAATAAGTGGCTCCGCTAAATTTGTGTTGAGGCGCTTACTACCGGCGGCTTGATTTCCGGCGGTCATGTGATACGGCCCGCCGCATGGCTGTCGCTTCCAAGAACATTCCAGCGCCCGACCTTGTCCCGATCGGGCGCGCGCTCCTCTCCCTCTCCGACAAGACCGGGCTGGTGGACTTCGCGGCGGCCCTCGTCCATGCCGGTGTGGAACTCGTCTCGACCGGCGGCACGGCGAAGGCGATCACGGCTGCCGGCATTGCGGTCCGCGATGTCTCCGACCTGACCGGCTTTCCCGAGATCATGGACGGGCGCGTCAAGACGCTGCATCCCTCCATCCACGGCGCGCTGCTCGGCGTGCGCGACGATCCGGACCATGCCGCTTCGATGCATGAGCACGCCATCCGGCCGATCGATCTTCTGGTCGTCAATCTCTACCCGTTCGAAGAGGTCCGCCGCTCCGGCGCGGACTATGCGTCCGTGGTCGAAAACATCGACATAGGCGGGCCGGCCATGGTGCGCGCCGCGGCCAAGAACCACGCCTATGTCGCCGTCGTCACCGACCCCGAGGATTACGCGCCGCTGCTCAACGCGCTCGACATGAATTTCGGCAGCCTGTCGCTGGAATTCCGCAAGAAGCTCGCGGCAAAAGCCTTCGCCCGCACCGCCGCCTACGACGCGGCGATCTCAGGCTGGTTCGCCGGCGCACTCGGCATCGAGCATCCGACCTGGCGGGCTTTCGGCGGCCGGCTGGAAACCGTGATGCGCTATGGCGAAAATCCGCATCAATCCGCCAGTTTTTACGTCGACGGCGAGATCAGGCCGGGCGTCGCTACGGCGCGGCAACTGCAAGGCAAGCAGCTCTCCTACAACAACATCAACGATACGGACGCCGCCTTCGAACTGGCCGGCGCGTTCGATCCGTCGCACTGCGCGGCGGTGGCCATCGTCAAGCACGCCAACCCGTGCGGCGTCGCCGAAGGGGCGACGCACAGGGACGCCTACGAAAAGGCGCTCGCCTGCGATCCGGTCTCGGCCTTCGGCGGCATCGTCGCTCTCAACCGCGTGCTCGACGCCGAAGCGGCGCAAGAGATCGTGAAAACCTTCACCGAAGTCATCATCGCGCCGGACGCCACGGAAGACGCCATAGGCATCGTCGCCGCCAGGACGAATTTGCGCTTGCTGGTCACCGGCGGCCTGCCCGACCCGCGCGCGCCGGGGCAGACTTTCAAATCGGTCGCCGGCGGCCTGCTCGTCCAGAGCCGGGATAATCTCGCCGTCGACGATCTGGAGCTGAAAGTCGTCACGAAACGCAACCCCACGGATCGCGAAATGGCCGATCTGCGCTTCGCGTTCAGAGTGGCAAAACACGTCAAATCCAACGCCATTGTCTATGCCAAGGATCTGGCGACGGTCGGCATCGGCGCGGGCCAGATGAGCCGGGTCGATTCCTCCCGCATCGCCGCGCGCAAGGCGCTCGACGCAGCCGATGCAGCCGGCCTTGCCGAGCCGCTGACGAAAGGGTCCGTCGTCGCCTCGGACGCCTTTTTTCCCTTCGCCGACGGCCTGCTGTCGGCGGTCGAGGCCGGCGCAACCGCCGTCATCCAGCCCGGCGGCTCGATGCGCGACGACGAGGTCATCGCGGCGGCCGACGAACACGGCATCGCCATGGTGTTTACCGGCGTCCGCCACTTCCGGCATTGAGCGCTTTTTTTCCCTCCCCACAAGGGGGAGGGTAAAGTGCGTCAATGCCTAAAGTGCCGCACCCCGGTAAACACCATGGCGATGCCGTGTTCGTCGGCCGCCGCGATGACCTCGTCGTCGCGCATCGAGCCGCCGGGCTGGATGACGGCGGTT
>JBGTLX010000177.1:0-4009 GCA_041743855.1 Rhizobiaceae bacterium
GCCATCGTGCTGGCCAAGGCCAAGCACTACCGCGACCAGAAAGGCCGCGACATCGTGGGCAAGATGGTGCGCGTCGCCGACATGACGCGCTCGGCTTTCATCAACGGTGATTTATCCACCGTGATGAGCCCGCGCACGGTCATCATGTGGGCCGAGAACGCCGAGATTTTTGGGGATGTCGGCCTCGGCTTCCGGCTGACCTTCCTCAACAAATGCGACGAACTCGAACGCACGGTCGTCGCCGAATTTTATCAGCGCGCCTTCGGCAAGGAACTGCCGGAGTCAGCGGCCAACGTGGTTCTGGGGTAGCCGGGAGCTTCGATGGCGGGTCCCGGCGACAATACGCGCAGCAAGCCGAAGACCGGTGCCGAAGCCGACAGCTTCAAGCGCGCCGTCACCGTCTGCATGCGCGCCATCTCCGGCGACCATGAGCTTGAAGTGGCCTTCGCCAAGGACAAGCCCGCGTTGGCCGGCAACCGCGCCCGGCTTCCCGACCTGCCGAAAAAGCCCTCGACGACAGACATTGCCGTTACCCGGGGCCTCGGCGATTCCATGGCGCTGAAGCGCGCCTGCCACGATCTGAAAATCCATTCGAAATTCGCGCCCGAGGGCAAGCAGGCCCGCGCCGTCTATGACGCGGTCGAGCAGACGCGCGTCGAGGCGATCGGGTCGCGCGCCATGACCGGCGTTGCCGACAATATCGGCTTCATGTTGGAGGACAAATACGCCAGGGCCAACCTCGCCGATGTGCGCGACAAGACCGACGCGCCGATCGAAGAGGCGCTGGCGCTGATGGTGCGCGAAAAACTGACCGGCCGCGCCGTGCCCCGCAGCGGCGAGAAAATGGTTTCGCTCTGGCGCGATTTCGTCGAGGAGAAGGCGGGCTCCGGCATGGAAGGACTTCTGGGCAAGCTCGACGACCAGCAGGCCTTCGCCCGTGTGGTTCGCGAAATGCTCTCTTCGATGGAAATGGCGGAGGAACTTGGCGACGACCAGCAATCCGAACAGGCTGAAGACAGCGAAGACCCGCAGCCGCAGGGCGAGGACTCTTCCGACGACGGCGGCGAGGATGATTCGGGGGCCGACCAGTCGCAGTCCGACGATCAGGACGCCTCGTCGGAAGAAGAACAATCCGGCGAGATGGAGGCGTCCGACGCATCCGCCGACGAGTTTTCCGACGATGACGACGCCGATGCGGAGACCCCCGGCGAGGCCAAGCGTCAGGATAATCCCTTCGCCAATTTGCCGAAAGAGATCGACTACAAGGTGTTTTCCACCGCTTTCGACGAGACGGTGGGCGCGGAAGCGCTTTGCGAGGAAGAAGAGCTGGACCGCCTGCGCGCCTTCCTCGACAAGCAGCTCATCAATTTGTCCGGCGTTGTCGGCCGGCTCGCCAACCGGCTGCAGCGCCGCCTGATGGCTCAGCAGAATCGCTCCTGGGACTTCGATCTCGAGGAAGGCTATCTCGACCCGGCACGCCTCGTGCGCGTCGTCATCGATCCGATGCAGCCTCTGTCCTTTAAGCAGGAGCACGACACCAAATTCCGCGACACCGTGGTGTCGCTGGTGCTCGACAATTCGGGCTCCATGCGCGGCCGTCCGATCACGGTGGCCGCAACCTGCGCCGACATTCTGGCGCGCACGCTGGAGCGCTGCGGCGTCGGCGTGGAAATCCTGGGCTTTACGACCCGCGCGTGGAAGGGCGGGCAGGCGCGCGAAAAATGGCTGAAGGACGGCAAGCAGCCGGCCCCCGGCCGCCTCAACGATCTGCGCCACATCATCTACAAGTCGGCTGACATGCCGTGGCGCCGCGCGCGCCGCAATCTCGGCCTGATGATGCGCGAAGGCCTGTTGAAGGAAAACATCGACGGCGAGGCGCTGCTCTGGGCGCATCAGCGCCTGATCGCGCGGCCCGAGCAGCGGAAAATCCTGATGATGATCTCGGACGGCGCGCCGGTCGACGATTCGACGCTGTCGGTCAATCCTGGCAATTACCTTGAGCGCCATCTGCGCGCGGTTATCGATCTGATCGAGACGCGCTCGCCGGTCGAGCTTCTGGCCATCGGCATCGGCCACGACGTGACCCGCTACTACCGCCGCGCCGTCACCATCGTTGACGCCGAGGAACTGGCGGGCGCGATGACCGAGCAACTCGCCTCGCTGTTTGGCGAGGAATCGCCACGCGACACGCGCCGCGGCGGCCTGCGTCGCGCCGGATGAGCGATTTCGCCGAGCTTTGTGAGGGGGCGTTTCGGCCGCTGAAGGAAGCGTTGCCGATCATCGCCCTGGTCGTCTCTGCCGCCGCCTGCCTCGCAACCTCGCCCCTCCACGCAGTCTCTACCATCGCCGAACAGATAGAAGTCAACGCCCGCCCGATCACCGCCTTCCATCTCGGCCGAGACGCGACCCGCTTCGGACCGCTCGAATTCGTCGGTGGGCTGGAAATGACCTCGCCTTCGCGCAATTTCGGCGGATTGTCGTCGTTCCGGTTTCGCGAACCGGGCGGCGATTTCATCGGAGTGGCAGACACCGGCTTCTGGTTTTTCGGAAAAGTTGCGCGCGACGGACAGGGCCGGCCGGCGGGAGTCGAAGAATTCCGCATGGAGCGTATGGAAGGCCGCCGCAAGCGCGACATCGACGCCGAGGGGCTCGCCGTCCGCGACGGCGTCGCCACCGTCGGCTTCGAGCGCGACCACCGCATCGTCCAGTTCCGGATCGTGGCCGCCCTGATGCAAGCGCCGATAGGCGAGTTCGACTTCTTGGTTCCGGTGGACGAACTACGCCAGAATCGCGGCTTCGAGACCGTTGTCCACGACCGCGAAGGCAATCTGGTCATCGTCTCGGAAAAAAGTCTGGACAAGGCCGGCAACATCTTTGCGGCCATCATCCAGGGGCCTGACAAGGGTATCTTCACCGTCAAACGCAATGGCCAGTTCGACATCACCGACGGCGCGTTTCTGCCGGATGGCGACCTGCTGCTGCTCGAACGCAGCTTTTCCTATCTGGCCGGGGTCCGGATGCGGCTGCGCCGCATCGCCGGCGAAAGCATCGCCAAGGGCCAAATCGCCGATGGGCCGGTGCTGTTCACCGCCGACATGGGCTATCAGATCGACAATATGGAAGCGCTCGACGTCTGGCGGCGCGGCGACGGCGCGCTGATCGTGTCGCTTCTCTCCGACGACAACCAGTCTATCCTGCAGCGCAATCTTTATCTGGAGTTCATCCTGCACGAGGACTGATGACGACGATAAAGTGGTGATCCCGGCGCGATTCGAACGCGCGACCTACAGATTAGGAATCTGCCGCTCTATCCTACTGAGCTACGGGACCGCCGCGATCACCCATAACCGTTTTCATGGTGTTTCGCCAACCGTTTTGGCGGGGGCTTGTGATTGGAGATTTACCTCAGGGCAGGCCGAAAAATGGTCGGTTTCGGGGTCGCTCTTGGGCGACGGGCGGAGTGGACGTTCGGGTCCATGAGCTCAGGCAAGCTCATAAAACGGCCATTTGCGGACCGCCCCTCAGATGAGGTTCAAGCCGCCAGAGCGGTTTCCGCCAACCTGACCCAATAGCTCATACCGTGCGGAATGATTTCGTCGTTGAAATCGTAGGCCGGGTGATGAAGGTTGGCGCTATCGCCATTGCCAATGAAGATGAAGGCGCCGGGCCGTGCCTCGAGCATGTAGGAGAAATCCTCGCCGCCCATCACCGGCTCGATGGCGCGGTGCACCTGCGCCTCGCCGGAGATGACCGCCGCCACGTCGGCGGCGAAAGTCGTCTCCTCGGGATGGTTCACCGTGACCGGGTAGCCGGCATTGTAGTGCACCCTGATGGTCGCGCCGAAGGCGCTGGCCATGCCGTCGCAGATCGCATGCATGCGCTCGCGCGCAAGTGCCGCCAACTCGTTCTTCAGCGTGCGCACCGTTCCACCCAGTTCGACCTGTTCGGGAATGATGTTGGAGACTTCGCCGCCGTGGAATTTAGCGACGGTGACGACCACCGATTCGAC
>JBGTLX010000178.1:0-1859 GCA_041743855.1 Rhizobiaceae bacterium
GAGGCGGCGCGCGCCTTCGGCATGAGCCGCTGGAAAATCTTCCGCCGCATCTGGCTGCCGCAGGCGATCCAGCGCGCCTTGCCGACCCTTGCGGGCGAAACGGTGCTGCAGCTGAAGGCGACGCCGCTGGTCGCCACGATCACGGTCATCGACATCTACGCCGTCGCCTCGCGGGTGCGCCAGGACACCTTCATCGTCTACGAGCCGCTGCTGCTGCTGGCGCTGATCTATCTCACCATCACCGGGATCATCATTTTCGCCTTCCGCAAGCTCGAATCGCGCATCCCCGCGCGGCTTGGATAGGACGGTCGCATCATGGCGCGAGGCAAACCCAAAACCGTAACGCTCAGCCTCGAAGCCGCGCTGGCGCTGTGCGCGGATGCGGCCATAGCCGCCGGAGCGAGCGCTGCCGTCGCCTCTTCCATCGCACGCTCGGTCGTGGCGGCGGAGGCCGACGGCCAGCCAACGGTTGGGCTTGCCCATTTCATCGACTACATCGAGGCGCTCGAAGTCGGCCGCATCGACGGACAGGCGGTACCGGTCATGACCAGGCCGGCGCTGGCGCTGTTTCAGTGCGATGCGCGGGGCGGCGCGGCCCATCCAGGCTTCGACATGGTCTTCGACGATTTTTCCCGCGCGGTAAAACTGTTCGGCGTCGCCGTCTTTTCGCAGAAGAACGCCTATACGTGCGGCGCGCTCGGCTATTTTGCCGGAAGGCTGGCGGAAGCGGGGCTGGCGGCGATCGCGGCTGCCAACGGGCCGCCGCTGCTGGCCGGCTCGGGCTCGACCAAGCCGGTGTTCTGCACCAATCCGCTGGCCTTCGCCGCACCCGTCGCCGACGGCCCGCCGCTGATCATCGACCAAGCGTCGAGCGCCACGGCTTTCGTCAACATCCGAAAGGCGGGCGGCGGCGGCGAACCCATTCCCGAGGGTTGGGCGATCGACGCCAATGGCGAAACGACCACCGATGCGAAGAAGGCGGTCAAAGGCGCCTTGCTGGCCTTCGGCGGGGCGCGTGGCGCGAACATCGCGCTGATGGTCGAGGTGCTCGCCGCCGGGCTGACCGGCGCAAACTGGTCGCTGGATGCTCCCGATTTCGCCAGCGGATCGAAAAGTCCGGGCGCGGGATTGTTCATCATCGCCCTGTCGCCGGCGCTGCTCGATCCGGATTTCGCAAGCCGCATGAAGGCGCAGTTCGACTGGCTTCACACGGACTATGGCGTCCATATTCCCGGCCGGGCAAAAGCTGCGGCGCGAAAAACCGCCGCGAGAAACGGCCTCGCCATTTCGAGGGCGGTCCACGACCACATTGTGCAAGCTGCGTCGGGCCTTCAGGCCTGAGACAGCGCGCCGTCCCTCCTTCAGCGCGAGCAGGTTTTTTCGTGCCAACGCGAGCGCAAGAGCGTGGACTATTCGTCGCTCGGGCACAGGGCGTCCGGCCTTTTCGTTTCCATCGAAACCAACTAAGAAACCCGACAGCGCTTCTCGCGTCGCCACCGGAGCCAGCCATGACCGAAATCCTCGAGACCCCGAAACTCGTCACCGTTCTCGGCGGGTCCGGCTTTCTCGGCGGGCATGTCGTCAGCGCATTGGCCAGGCGCGGCTACCGGATCAGGATCGCCACGCGCCGTCCTGAACTCGCCGGGCATCTGCAGCCATTCGGCAATGTCGGGCAGATCAAGGCCGTGCAGGCCAACCTCAGGGTGCGCTGGTCGGTCGACCGCGCGGTGCAGGGCGCCGACCATGTCGTCAATCTAGTCGGCATATTGTTCGAATCGCGTCGCCAGAACTTTTCCGCCGTGCAGGATGTCGGCGCGCGCGCGGTGGCCGAGGCGGCGCGGGGTGCGTCGCTGGTCCGG
>JBGTLX010000179.1:0-18324 GCA_041743855.1 Rhizobiaceae bacterium
TGGAGGCCGGCGCGGTTCTGCTCCAGCTCGACAATGCGGTGCAGAGGGCCGACCTCGATGCGGCCAAAACTCAGGCAGCACTTGACCAGCAGACGCTCGACCGCGCGGTCGAATTGCAGCAACGCGGCGTCGGCTCCGAGGTCACAGTCGAAAGCGCCCGCGCCGCCTCCGAAAATTCCACGCTGCAGGTGGCCAAGTTGCAGGCGGTTCTCGATCAGCGGCAACTGAGCGCACCCTTCGGCGGCACGGTCGGCATACCGCAGATCGAGACAGGGCAGTATCTCGCGCCCGGAACCGTCGTCGCGACGCTTCAGGACCTGTCGAAAATGCGCGCCGATTTCGTCGTTCCCGAACAGGAACTGGCACTGATCAAGATCGGCCAGCCGGTGCGTTTCGGCTTGAGCGAAAACGATCTTCCGTTTAACGGCTCGATCACCGGCATCGAACCGCGTGTCGATCCGACGACGCGGCTGGTTTCGGTGCGGGCCGAGGTGAGCAATCCTGACGGGACCCTCAGTCCTGGCCAGTTCGTCCAGGTTCGCGTCGAGCTTCCGCAGGAAGAAAACGTGCTGGCCATCATGCAGACGGCACTGGTGACCAGCCTCTACGGAGACTACGTCTATGTCATTCGGCCCGCCGATCAGGCGGCCCCGGCGCAAGGCGAAGCCGCGCCGGCGGGCGACACTCCCGCCGTGACCGAGTCCAAGCCAGCCGAACCTGCGCAGGCCGAAACCGCCGCCGCTCCGGCAGGCGAAAGCGAAAATCCCGAAGAGGCAAAGCCGGGGCTTCAGGCGGTTCAGGTGTTCGTCCAGAGCGGACGCCGATCCGATGGACGGGTCGAGATACGCGAAGGCCTCGAGGCCGGCGACCAGATCGTGACCGCCGGCCAGAACCGGCTTTCGAACGGCGCTCCGGTCACGGTGGACAACAGCGTCCAGCCGCAGACGCAGGCCGGAGCGACGCCATGAGCTTCTCCGACATCTTCATCCGCCGCCCGGTTCTGTCGACCGTCGTGGCGTTCATGATTCTGCTGCTCGGCTTCCAGGGCATCTTTAACCTGTCTGTGCGCGAATATCCGGAAGTCGAGGAGACGGTCATCACCGTCACCACGGTTTATCCGGGCGCCAATCCGGATCTGATCCAGGGTTTTATCACCGCGCCGATCGCGGCGGCCGTCGCCACCACCGAAAACATCGACTACGTCACTTCGCAGAGCCGTCCCTCGACCAGCGTCGTCACCGTGCAGATGCAGCTTGGCTCAGACCCGGATGTCGCGCTGACCGAAGTGCTGTCCAAGGTTCAGCAGGTGCAGGGCCAGTTGCCGGAGGATGCCGAGGATCCGACGATCGTCAAGGGCACCGGCCAGCAATTCGCGATCATGTATCTCGCTATGCAGAATCCGAATATGAGCGCCGAGCAGCTGACCGAATATATCGAGCGCGTCATTCGGCCCCGCATGTCGACCATCGAAGGCGTCGCCGAGGTCCAGATCCTGGGCGCCGCGAACTATTCGATGCGTGTCTGGATCGACCCGGTCAGACTGGCCGCGCGCGGCATAACGGCTGCCGAAGTGCTGGACGCCATCAACTCGGCCAATTTCCTGTCGGCGCCCGGCAAGACGAAGAATGAGTTCGTAACCTCGTCGATCACGCTGCAATCGACGCTGCAGACGCCGGAATCGTTCGGCGCGCTGCCGCTGAAATCCACCGAGGGCGATGTGATCCGGCTGCGCGACGTGGCCGAGGTCGAACTCGCCGCCGAAACCACCGACACAATCGTCAATTTCGACGGCGAACCGGGCACATTCATTGGCATATTTCCGACGCCCGCCGCCAACCCGCTGGACACGGCGGCCGGCGTCATCGCCGAGTTGCCGGCGCTTCAGGCAAGCCTTCCCGACGGCATGACGGTGACCATGGTCTATGACGCGACCGAGACCATCAGCGCGTCCATCGAGGAGGTGTTCGTCACGATCGCCGAAGCCGTCGCCATCGTGGTTGTGGTCATCCTGCTCTTCCTTGGCTCGTTCCGCTCGGTGCTGATGCCGGTCGTCACCATCCCGCTGTCGCTGATCGGCGCGTGCTTCATCCTCTACACGATGGGCTATTCGATCAATCTCCTGACGCTTCTGGCCATGGTGCTGGCGATTGGCCTGGTTGTCGACGACGCCATCGTCGTGCTGGAAAACATTCACCGCCATATCGAGGAAGGCATGACGCCGATGCAGGCGGCCTTCAAGGGCATGCGCGAGATTTCCGGGCCTGTCGTGGCGATGACGCTGACGCTTGCCGCGGTTTTTGCGCCGCTGATGTTCACCAGCGGCCTGACCGGGCAGCTGTTCCGCGAATTTGCGGTCACGCTCGCCGGCGCGGTGATCATCTCTGGCTTCGTGGCGCTGACGATCACGCCGATGATGACCGCTCGCATCC
Organism: Rhizobiaceae bacterium; assembly: GCA_041743855.1. GTDB lineage: Bacteria > Pseudomonadota > Alphaproteobacteria > Rhizobiales > Rhizobiaceae > JBGTLX01. The sequence continues at coordinate 2,430 of JBGTLX010000179.1, forward strand.
TCAAGGCCGGCAATCACAGCCGGTTTCAACAATTCGTGGACCGCACCTTCGACCGTGTCGCCAACCGCTACGAGCGCCTTGTTTCCGGCTCGCTGAACTACCGGCCGGTGACGCTGATGGTCGTCTTCGCGCTGATCGGCGTGACCGGCTTCCTGTTCATCAACACGTCGAGCGAACTCGCGCCAGAAGAAGATGTCGGCGCGCTGTTCTCGGTGGTCCAGGCCCCGCGCTACGCGACCTCGGAATACACCTCGCTTTACGCCGACCAGATATATGACCTGACCGAAGATCTGCCGGAGCTGCGGGCCAATTTCTCGATCGTAGGCCAGGGCGGCGAGACCAATACAGGCTTCTCCGTCTGGGCGTTCAACGACTGGGCCGACCGCGACCGTTCCCAGGGGGAAATCCAGGCCGACATCACCGCGCGACTCGCAAAGGTGGCTGGTGTGGAGGCCTTTGTGTTTTCGCCGCCTTCATTGCCGGGCGCGGGCGGCGGCCTGCCGATTTCGATGGTCATCCAGTCGACCGGCGACACCAGGCAGGTTTTCGAGGTCGCCGAGCAGATCAGGAACGAGGCCCAGGCGTCGGGGCGCTTTATCGTCGTCCAGAACTCGCTGTCTTTCGACGCGCCGCAGGTGACGATCTCGATCGATCGCAACCGCGCCGCGGCGCTTGACTTGCGGATAAGCGACATCGGCACGACGCTCGGCCTTCTGGTCGGTGGCGGCGCGATCGCGCAATTCGACCGCGATTCCAACAGTTACGACATCATCATGCAAGTCCGGGAGAACTATCGCGACAACCCCGAGCGTCTCGGCCAGTATTATGTGCGCAGCGTCTCGGGGGACATGGTGCCGCTCTCGGCCGTCGTTTCCATTTCCAACAACGCCTCGCCGGCTTCGGTCGAGCAGTTCAACCAACTGAACTCGGCGACCATTTCAGCGCTGCCGCTGCCCGGCGTCACCACCGGCGACGGCTTGCAGGCGATCGAGAATATTGCCCGCCCGCTGCTGCCCGACGGCTTCTTCATCGACTATTCCGGTCAGTCGCGGCTCGAAAGCCAGCAGGGCAATACGATCCTGATAGCGTTCGCTCTCGCCGTTGTCGTCATCTATCTGGTGCTCGCCGCCCAGTTCGAGAGTTTCCGCGATCCGCTGATCATCATGATGTCGGTGCCGTTGTCGATCTTCGGCGCCATAGTGCCGCTCAATCTGGGGCTGGGGACGCTCAACATCTACACGCAGGTCGGGCTGATCACGCTGATCGGACTGATCACCAAGCACGGCATCCTGCTCGTCGAATTCGCCAACCAGCAGCGCGAGGAGCACGGCCTGTCGCGCAGCGAGGCCATCATCGCGTCGGCCAAGGTTAGGCTGCGGCCGATACTGATGACGACGGCCGCGATGGCGCTCGGCGTCGTACCATTGATCATCGCGTCGGGTGCGGGCGCCGCGGCGCGCTATTCGATGGGCCTGGTGATTTTTTCCGGCGTGCTGGTAGGCACCCTATTTACGCTGTTCGTCGTGCCGATGTTCTACACCTTGATCTCGCGCAAGGAGTGGTCGACCCATCGGGAACCCGAGCCGGTTCCCAGTAGACCGTGAGCGCCGGGCACGAGGTTGTCTTCACGCCGCGCCCGCATCAGAGCGAGGCGCGGGCGGCGATCCTTGCGGCGCGCGCGCAGGCGCGTCCCGGATTTTTGCTCGGCGACCTGACAGGTCTCGGCAAGACGCTCTCGGCTTGGCTGGCGATCTCGGCGATGCCCGAAAACGACATTCTCGTCATCTGCCCGAAAGGCGCGATCCCGCAATGGCGGCGCACCATCGCCGGCTCGCCAGAAACCGGCAAAACCGTCACCATCCTGAACTTCGAAAAGACAAAGTCGCTGATGGCCCCACCGCCGGTAAGCACCAAACGGTCGGCGCGCGCCAAGAACAACGAGTTGGCCCGGCATGGGGCGCTGAAGCGCGTCTGGCCGATCGTCGTGATCGACGAGAGCCACCGCATCCGCAACCCGAATTCGCAGCAGGGCATGGTGTGCCGGCAACTGGCGGCGGCGGCCGGCTTCACCATCTTCATGAGCGCCACGGCCGGCCAGTCGCCGCACGAACTGTCCTATCTCGCCAGTCTGCTCGCCTTCGCCACCGGCGATACGGAGGGCGGCCTCGACGGCTTCCGCAAGATGATGCGGCGGCTGGGCATCGGCAGGGCCAAGGGGCGATGGAAGAACTGGTCGTGGGAGCCCAACGAGGGAGACCGAAAGACGATGTCGGAGCTGCTCTACCGGGGCAAAAACGCCATCGGCATGCGCCGGCGGCCCGAAGACATGGCCGGTTGGCCGGAAGTGCAGCGCGAACTCGCCTCCACCGCGCTCGACCCCGCCGGCAGGCGGCTCTACGACGCGACGTGGCGGGAGTTCCGCCGCGAACTCGGGCTGTCCGGCGGCTCGACCAGAAAGCCTGCCGGCTGGGCCGCCGATCTGCGCTTCCGGCAGAAGGCGAGCCTCATCAGGACGGCCGGCACCGCCGATTTCGTCGACGATCTTCTGGCCAACGACCAGCAGGTCGCCGTCTCCGTCGCGTTCCTCGAAACCAGCGCCATGCTGTCGCAGAAGCTTGCCGCGCGCGGCTGGGCCGTCGGCGAAATCAGTGGCAGACAATCCGGAGATGCGAACGAAGAAACGCGAAAAGCCTTCCAGACCGGACGGCTCGACGCGGTCGTTTTTACGGTCAGCGAATCCATCTCGCTGCATCAAGGCGAGATGCCTGGCGGCGAACGGGAGCGCTCGCTGGTCATCCACGACATGCGCCACAGCGCCATCCAGACGCAGCAGATCGAGGGCCGCTGCCACCGCGACGGCAAGCGCTCGATCATCTATTACGCGTTTGCCGAAGGAACCGTCGAGGAGGCGATCGCGGCCAAGGTCATCGCCCGCATGGCCTCCATGGACGGCATGGCCGGCGACGACACGACCATGATCGACGAGATCGCCGGACTGGTCGATCGGCTGGCGGCGGATGCCTCTGCCTGACACAAGTCATTGTTTGAAAGTTGCCCCTCATCCACCTGCCGGGACCTTCTCCCCGTGAACGGGGAGAAGGGAGAAGCGTCGGCGTTGCGGACAGCCTTCTTCTCCCCGTCACTATACGGGGAGAAGGTCCTGCAGGCGGATGAGGGACGGCGCAACCTCAATTCTTAGTGCTAACGCCCCCAGCGAGCATCAAGGTCCATAACCGATAATGCCCTTCACCTCGAGAAAATCGTGGATTGCGAAGTCGGCGTATTCGCGGCCATTGCCCGACTGCTTGTAGCCGCCGAACGGCGCGTGCGTGTCCCAGTCGGGATAATTGATGTTGACCTGGCCGGCGCGCATCCTGGCGGCGACCGCGCGTGCATGCTCGACATTTTGCGACTGGATGTAGGCGGCGAGCCCATAGACGGTATCGTTGGCGATGCGCACGGCTTCGTCCTCGTCGTCGTACGACATCACCGAGAGCACCGGTCCAAAGATCTCCTCGCGCGCAATCGTCATGTCCGGCGTCACATGGCCGAACACGGTCGGGCGGATATAATAGCCCCGGTTGAGGTCTTCCGGGCGGCCCGATCCGCCGGTCACCAAAGTCGCGCCTTCGGCGATGCCGGTTTCGATCAGCTTCTGGATCTTGTCGTACTGGATTTCGCTGACCACCGGGCCAAGTTGCGTGTCTTCGGAGCGCGGATTGCCGACCTTGAAGGCCTCGGCAGCCGTCTTGGCGATGCCCAGCGCTTCGTCGTGCCGGGCCGCCGGAACCAGCATCCGGGTCGGCGCGTCGCAGGACTGGCCGGTGTTGCCGAAGCAGCCCTCGACCCCCTTGGCGACAGCGGTTTCGAAGTCAGCGTCGGGCAAAATGATGTTGGCCGATTTGCCGCCCAGTTCCTGCGCGACGCGCTTGACCGTATCGGCCGCGGCTTTCGCGACGATGATGCCCGCGCGCGTCGATCCGGTGAACGACACCATGTCGACATCGGGATGGCTGGCCATGACCTGACCGACATCGGGACCGGTGCCGTTGATCATGTTGAACACGCCCCTGGGCGTTCCCGCCGCATGCATGACTTCGGCAAAGATAATGCCGCTGATCGGGGCGATCTCGCTCGGCTTGAGCACGACCGTGCAGCCCGCTGCGATGGCCGGCGCGACCTTGCAGACGATCTGGTTCAGCGGCCAGTTCCAGGGCGTGATCAGCGCGCAGACGCCGATCGGCTCCTTGACCACCATGGTCGAGCCGCGCTTCTCGCTGAATTCGTAGTCTTCCAGCGCCTTGATGGCGGCTTCCATATGGGCGCGGCCCGCCCAGGCCTGCGCTTCCCGTGCCCAGGTGATCGGAGCGCCCATTTCGAACGATACCGCCTGGGCGATGTCCTCGAAGCGTTCGTTGTAGATTTTCAGCACCTTGCGCAGCAGCGCCAGCCGGTCCGCCTTGGACACAAGCGAAAACGTCGTAAAGGCTTTGCGCGCCGCCGCCACGGCCTTGTCGACATCGGCTTTCGAGCCGACGGAAATCGCGGTGTAGGCCTCCTCGGTCGACGGGTCGATGACGTCCAGCGTCGCCGGAACGACGGGGGCGACCCACGCGCCGTCTATGTAGAAGTTCAAATGGTTGTTCATGGCTGCCTCCAAAATTTGCTGGATGAAATCGTCGATCCACACTAACGCATGAGGCGCGTGTCTGCGAAGGCCAGTATGCGCCTTTCGATTGGCGGAAAAGCTACAGAGCAGTTGGCGGCTAACGCTCCAGCGCGTCGAGGCTTCGATACCAGGCGATCGTGGCCGCCACACCGATCCGCCGAAACCGGTGAAACGGGATCGGGCGCATCGGCGAGACCGGGAAGGGCAGGGCGTCGGCATCGCCGGTCGCGACATAGTCGGCGATGCGGCGTCCCAGCGCCGTTATGAGTCCGATGCCCCGACCCTTGACAGCCGACCGCCGCGACCAACCCTGTCTCCGGCTCGTGAATGTGCGGCAGATGGTAGGGCGTCATCGCGACGCGACCGAACCAGCGCCTCTCGATCGTCACCCCTGCCAGCGCCGGAACAGACGCATCATCGCGTGCTCCAGATGCGCCCAGTCGGCGGCGGTGCGCGGCAGGCTCGTGCGGCCGCGCCCACCCAGCATGAAGCGTCCGTCCGGGGTCTTGCGAAAATAGACCAGAATACGCCGCGATCCGAGACGGCCTGTCCGCCCGGCAAGATTTGTCCTGCTATCGCATCGGGTAAAGGCACCGTCGCAATCTGGAAGGAATGCAGCGGCACGATGGTTTGCGCGAGACCCGGCACCGGCCCGTCGGAATAGGCGTTGGTGGCGACGACGACCGATTTCGCAGATTTCTTCCCGCCGTTTTTAGTGACCGCCCGCCAGACGCCGTCGCGGCGCGACAGTTTTGCCAGGCGCCGGTTCGCGGTGATTTTTACGCCGGCCTCGACGCACAGCCGCGCCAGTCATGCGTGTAGGCGAGGGGATCGATGACGCCAGCGCGCCGGTCCAGCCAGCCGCCGAGATAGCCGCGTGCCCCGGTCAATTTTGCGATTTCAGGTGCGTCGAGCATCGAGCAGTCGACTCCGCGCGCCCGCCATTGGCGGTCGCGTTCCCGTGCGTCGGCGAGCGCCGTCCCGGTATGCGCCGCCTGTATCCAGCCGTTTCGCGTGCGCGGCACGTCGAGCTTTTCGGTTTCGATCAGGTCGAAGACCCCGTTGGCGGTCGATGCGGCGAAATCGACCAGCGCGCCGCCGCGCTTGTCGCCAAAATGCGTGATCAGCCATCCGGATCGTATTTCAGGCCGGGAATGACCTGTCCGCCATTCAGCCCCGAAGCGCCGCCGCCGATCTCGCCCGCCTCGACGACGCGGACCGCAAACCCATTGCGCGCCGCGTGAAGCGCCGTCGACAATCCCAAAATACCCGCGCCGACGACAAGGAGATCGACCCCACCGCCATCGTCCAGCGGCGAGTCATAGGCGGCGGGGCGCTGGCGGGATGTCCAGATCGGCTCGCCGAACGCCGCCGTCACCGGTCCTGAACCCGATTGGAAAACTCTCCCACGGTCGCGATCGACGGCGTGAAGCGTCCGTACAATTCTTGGCCGCTGCCCGGATAGGTCAGTTCCACCCATGTGATCGGCGTTTCCTGCCGCCATGTCCGGCGGTCGATGATGAGGCAGGCCGCGCCGGCGTCGATGCCAAGCGCGGAAGCGGTTCGTGCATCGGCGTTCACGGCCCGGATGCGATGCTCGGCCGACGTCCACGGAATCCTGTCCAGCAGCCAGGTTCCTGGTGGAACAGAACCGAAATCGGCGGCCTCGGCCTCGGGCACGGCTGCAAGGTTGATCAGCCTTTCCTCAAGCAGAACCGGCGCATCGTTGCCGAAATGGAGAACGCCGATTGCGACTATCCGCGCGCCTTCGGTCAGGCCGAGCCGCACCGTCTCCTCGGGCAAAGCCTGGCCCGCATGGCGATGCAGGATTTCGTGGCGCGGGGTCATGCCGGCTGCGGCGATCTCGGCCCTGATGTCGCGAACATCGAGCAAGGTGTACTGGGCGGGCGGGTGGGCGACGACCGTCCCCGATCGTCGCCGCCGCACCACAAGTCCCGAGGACACCAGAGCCGACAGCGCCTTCGAGACGGTCATGCGCGAACAGGAAAAGCGCAGCGTCAATTCCTGCTCGGAGGGAACCCGCGTTCCCGGTGGCCATGCGCCGGACAGAATCCGGCCTTCAATCATGTCGCGGATCTGCAAATAGATGGGTTTTTCGCTGGTCGGGTCGGTATCCATCACACCCAAGTCCGCCATTTGCACGCAAGAGTGAGATCGTCTCGCCAGAATATCGCCGGCGGCCGAGACTAGGCGCAAATACATGGGGTTCAACAGGTCCGGATGGTGGGCGTGACAGGGATTGAACCTGTGACCCCTACGATGTCAACGCCAAAGCAATCGAAAAAGCTCAACGTCAAATGATAGCACGACACCGCAAACCACCACAAACAATATCAGAGGGTTACCAAGAACGGCGTGTCAAGTGCGTGGCACCACGGCGAGCCCACACAACCGCGCGATGGTGGGCGAGACGATGGGAGTTAAGACGATGTGGTGCCACACAAATCACCCTTTCATCGTTAACGTCGGGTTGCGATGACAGTATTTGTCGACGGCCGCTGGCCATGCCTCGCAATCGATCAAGTCGGGCAGGTTCTCGTCGTGCCCTTCCCAAGCTGCGAACTCCCAATACGGGTTTTTCCCCGGCAATGCATTTCCCAACGCCTTATGCGGCGCGTCGATTTTGAGAAGCGGCATTTTCGTCTCCGCCGCGCAACTGGTAGGCGTGACCCTCTCGCTTCTCGCTTGCCTGGAGTATGGCCTGGAAAGAGAACGCTCACGCGGCCATCGAGCGCGTGGATCGTCGGTATGTCCTCGTCGCCCACATCGATGGACAGCCCCATGTCGACTGCCAAGCGACACCAGCGTCCCTTGCCGTCCATCGAGATCCGGGTCCCGACCCGCCTCAGCCGGTCGGTCCAGGCGAAGGATGTGAACTGCGAGCCCTGATCGGTATTCATGATCCCGGGCGGGCCGAAGCGGTGGATCGCCTCGTTCAGGGCTTCGACAGAGAAGTCCGCTTCCAGCGTGTTCGAGTTGCGCCAGGTCATGACCTTGCGGGTGAACCAGTCCATGATCGCGACCAGGCCCCGGCGCATCGGAAGGTAAGTGATGTCGGCGCACCAACTCGACCCGCAGCCCGCCCAGCAGATAGGGTAGGTCTTGTGCCCCTTCGCGGGCCTGCTGGTGTCGGGCTTCTGGAAGATCGGCATCAGGCGCATCAGCCGCCGGATGCGCTTGACGTTCACGGCACGGCCCTCGTTCCGCAGGGGCCAGGTCATCTGCCGCACGCCGTAGAAGGGCATCTCCAGGAACTGCTTGTCGATCAGCAGCATGAGGGCGAGGTTCATTTCGGTCTGCCCTGCGGCTCGTAATAGAACGAGGACCGCGAGATCGAAAGCAGGCGCCACAGCGCTGCTCCGAATCGCCCGCGACTAACGACCGAGCCATTATTCTACACACCCAAACTTCAAAAAAACAAATTTTTTACCGTGTTTACCTAACCGCTTATCAGAAACGGCCCTCGCATTGAGATGATATACAAATCAATCTCATCGGAATCGTTATTTTACGTTTGTGTCCTCCTGCTGTTATATAATCTCGACTGTGCCGTGACGCTCCATCAACGTGTTTCATCCTGGGGAAAACACAATGTCAAAACGTCTTTTTCCGTTGCTTGGCCATCTGAATCGCCGCAACTTCATCCAAGTCACCTCTTCAATCGCGGCCGCCGCGGCCATGCCGAAAATCCTGGGCATGTCCAGTGCAATGGCGCAGTCGGGCTCGACGCTCGTCATCGCAGCCCCGGCGACGCCGCAAAGCCTCGACTGCAACTTTGACGTCAGCCTAGGGACGTTTGAGGCTATCGCGGCGCTGTATGACGGCCTGCTCGGGTTCGAGAAAATCGCCGATCCCGAGACGCCGACGGCGCGGCGAGAAGACATCGCCTATGCTCCAGACAAGCCCGGCGGCGTGAACATGTACGGCAAGCTGGCCGAAAGTTGGGAACTCGATCCGGACGGTAAGCGGGTTGTTTTCAAGCTTCGTCAGGGCGTTAAGAGCAACTGGGGCAACGAACTGACCGCCGAGGATGTTCGCTGGACCTGGAACCGCGCCTTCGAGCTAGGCGCCCTCGGCGCATTCTATACCGCCGTCAGCGGCTTGAAGCGCCCTGAAGACGTCCGGGTCGAAGACAAATACACCGTGTCGTTCAACGTCGACGAGCCCAATCCGCTTCTGCTCAAGATTCACACCAACCTCTACACGCCCGTCTATGACAGCGTTAAATGCCAGCAGGAAGGCGGAACGGAAGACCCCTGGGCGCGCAAGTTTCTCGAAAACGAAAGCGCTGGCTTCGGGCCTTACCGGCTGCAGCAGATGGTGCGCGGCCAGCAAGCCATTTTCCAGGCGCGCGAGGACTATTATGCCGGCAAGCCCGCGATCGACACGGTGGTGCTCAAGGAAGTGCCGACTTCCGGCTCGCGGGTCCAGTTGCTCCAGGGCGGCGCGGTCGACATTGCCCAGTATCTGCAGCCGCTTGAGATCATCAGCCTGAAGAACGCGCCAAATGTCGTGGTGGAGACGGTCCCCGCCTCCTTCATGATCTGGATCGAACTCAATGCCGCCATCGCCCCCTTCGACAATGTCGATGTGCGTCGCGCCATGAACTACGCCTTCCCGCAGCAGGAGGTGATCAAGGCCGTTTACCAGGATCTGGCAAGCCCGCTCAACGGATGCATGCCGAACATCTATCCGGGCTTCGCGGGGGAGTACTACAGCTACGATCACAATCTGGACCAAGCCAAGGAACTTCTCGAAAAGGCCGGTCAGGGCAGCGGTTTCAAGACCACGCTTGCCTACAATGCCGGCGATCCCGTCCAGGAGCCGATCGCCATCATCTATCAGTCGGCGCTGCGCAAGATAGGGGTCGAACTGGAATTGAAGAAGGTGCCCGCCGGCTCGTTCTACAATTTCGTCACCGATCGCAAGCAGCCTATGATCTTCTATGTCGACAGCCCATGGTGTCCCGACCCGGGCTATTCGCTGACGCTCTATTTCGACAGCAAAAGCTACGTCAACTACAGCAATTACGCCAATGCCGACGTGGATCGATTGCTCGCCGAGACGGCCGCGACCGCCGACGACAATGTCCGGCTGGCCAAGACTAAGGAAGCGCAGAAGATCATTATGGACGAAGCTCCCTGGGCATTCATCGCCTATCCCAATTATACGATGGCGCGGAAGGCCGATCTCAAAGGATGGACCTACTACACGTCCAACAACGTCCGCTTTCAAGACTTCGAACGCTGAGCGAACCTGAGTGATCGAGCCAGCGAAAGGGCCTGGTCCTTCGAGTGGCGAAGCCGGTCCGGAAGTGGAGCAATCCACCTCCGGACGGTTCGGATTCTTTCTTGCCGTGCTGCGGGCCAGGCCGCAATTCGCGCTTGGCTACGGCATTGTCGGCGCCGTCTTGCTGCTCGCCATTTTCGCACCGCTGATCGCGCCATTCGATCCCGTGCAGGCCAGTCCGGCCGACTTTCTGCGCCCCCCCGGGTGGCCCCACATCATGGGCACCGACGCCATCGGGCTGGATATTTTTTCCCGCGTCATCTACGCGCCTCGCATCGACCTGACGATCGCATTGCTCGGCACCGTAATTTCGGCGGTCATCGGATCGGTTCTGGGGGCGCTGGCCGGCTACTACGAGACCAGGCGCGGCGTGGGAACGTTCTTTTCGGGTCTCATCATGCGCAGTTCCGATGTTCTCCAGGCGTTCCCCGTATTCGTCTTTGCAATTGCCGTGGTGGCGGTCCTCGGGCAAAGCCTGCAAAGCATCATCATGGCGGTCGCGTTCGTGAACGCCCCGATCTATCTGCGCCTCATGCGCAGCCAGGTCCTCTCCGTCCGGCGGTTGCGCTATGTCGAGGCCGCCTACATTGCGGGCGTATCCGATCTGAAAATCCTTCTTCGGCATGTCATTCCCAACGCCATCGCGCCGGTTCTTGCCCAGCTTTCGGTCAACACTGGCTGGGCCATCCTGCTCACTGCGTCGCTGAGTTTCATCGGTGCAGGCGTCGAAGCGCCGACGCCGGAATGGGGGAGCATGATCGCCATGGGGTATCAGAACATCATCACCGGGCACTGGTGGCCGTCGATTTTCCCGGGACTGGCCCTGGCCCTGACGATCTTCGGTTTTTCGCTGATTGGGTCAAGCATCGAGGTTCTGGCCGATCCTGCCCGTCGCCGGACCATTGCTGGAGAGTTGCAGCGGCGAAAAATCCCGGCGGCGGCGACCAGAGGATAGCAAGCCATGCGCGTTATCGCCTATGTCGGACGCAGACTGATCTTTGTCGCCCCCCAGCTTGTCGGCATCCTGTTCGTCAGTTTTCTGCTGGTCAAGCTGATACCCGGCGACCCGGCGGTGCTGATGCTGGGGCCCTTCGCCACCGACGAAGGTCTGATCCGGCTGCGCACCGAACTTGGGCTCGACCGCTCGATCTTCGAGCAGTTCGGCATCTATCTGTGGAGGATCCTGCACGGCGATCTCGGCACGTCATGGCAGACCACTATGCCCGTCACCAGCGATCTTGCGCAGCGCTTTCCCGCGACGCTGGAACTGGTGACCCTGTCGCTTCTGATGGCGCTGCTCATCGGACTGCCGCTCGGCGTCGCCGGAGCCCGCAACAAGAGCGGCGTCCTGCGCAAGATCGCCGACTACTATGGGTTGCTCGCCGGCGCGCTGCCTGACTTCTGGTTTGCGCTGGTGCTGATATTCGTTTTCTACACGATCCTAGGCATCGCCCCGGCGCCGCTTGGGCGCATCGATTTTACCGTCATTCCCCCGGTAACACTGACTGGGTCACTGCTGATCGACAGCCTGATCGCAGGAAACTGGCCTGCGCTCAGGAACGCGGCGGGCCATCTCGTGTTGCCCGTGCTCACGCTCGGCCTGATCAACGCCGCGCCAATCCTCAAGATGACCCAGTCCACGATGCAGCGCATGCTGGAGGCCGATTTCAGTCGGTATGCCGAGATGTGCGGCCTACCGCCCAGGGTTGTCGCGCGAAAGGCGCTGCGCAATTCGCTGCCCTCGATCATCACCATCGTCAGCGTGCTCTACGGCTTCCTCATCGGCGGCGCCGTGCTCGTGGAAATCGTGTTCAGTTGGGGCGGCGCCGGCCAGTATGCCGTCCAGGGCGTGTTGAACGCTGATCTCAATCCGGTACTCGGTTTCGTGCTCTATTCGGCCATCCTTTCGCTGGTCATCTATCTGCTGGTCGACCTGATCTATTTCGCCCTCGATCCGAGGACGCGATGATGACCGCTGACGCCCCGAAAGTCGCGAGTGGCCCTGAGCGTCGAGATATGGTCGCCCCGGTGCTGGAGGTCGACGACCTGTCAGTCGCCTTCCCGCGCTATGGCGAGGCTGACGCGGAAGTCCTGCACCGTATCGACCTGGTCATGAACCCGGGGGAGATTCTGGGCCTGGTGGGGGAATCGGGGTCGGGCAAGACCATGCTGGCGAGATCGCTGATGCGGCTGATTCCGCAGCCCGGCAAGGTCACCGGCGGCACGATCCGCTTCGACGGAACCGACTTGGCCACCCTGGAACGCGAAGAACTGCGAACGCTGCGCGGGCGGGAAATCGCGATGATCATCTCCAACCCGCGCGGCGAACTGGATCCGTTGCAGACCGTCGGCCAGCAGATCGGCAACATCCTTCGTCACCATCTAGGCCTCGACAGGCGCCAGATACGCCAGCGGGTTCTGGATCTCCTCATTCAGGTCAGCATCCCGGACCCGGAGCGCCGTCTGGACGCCTATCCGCACGAATTGTCCGGGGGCATGGCCCAGCGCGTCGTCATCGCCATTGCATTGGCCTGTTCGCCAAAGCTGATCATTTCAGACGACGCCACGAGCGGCCTCGACGTCACCGTGCAGGCGCAGGTTCTGGATCTTATCAGCAGGCTGGTCATCGATCGCGGCACCTCGATGCTGTTCATCACGCGCGACATCGGCATAACGGCGCATTACTGCCACCGCATCGCCATTCTTTATGCGGGTGAAATCGTCGAAATTGCACCGCGCGAAATCTTTTTTGACAATCCGCAGCACCCCTACACGGTGCTTCTACTTGCCGCGTTCGCCCACAACGAGCGCCTTCGGCGCTACTGGCTGGGCGAGGACAAGCCGCAAAGTGACAGCGCCCCGAGCCTCGTCGGATGTCCCTTCCAGAACCGCTGCGTGCGCGTTCAGAATCGCTGCCTGCACGACCATCCCGATCTGCGCGAACTGCAGCCGGGGCATTTCGTCCGGTGTCATTTTCCGGTGGAGAGATAGCGTTGAACATCCTCGAGGTCGAAGATCTTGTTCAGCACTTCCCCATCGCCGGCTCCGCGTCGGTCGTCCGGGCGGTGAACGGCGTCTCGCTGTCTCTAAAGGAGGGGGAAACGTTGGCGCTGGTTGGCGAGTCGGGATCGGGCAAGACGACGATCGGTCGCTGCGTGCTGGGACTGATCCGGCAGACCGCGGGCCGGATCGCATTTCAGGGTCAGGACCTAGGCGCGACACGCACCATCCGCTCGCCCGAACTGCGTGGCAAGCTTCAGTTCGTTTTCCAGGAACCGGCCGAATCCCTCAATCCGCGCCTCAGACTGTTCGAACTGATGGAAGAGCCCTTGCGGGCGCTGAAGATGAACCGCGCGGATCGGGAGCGCATGGTCAGGGAGGCGACCCGCCGCGTCGGACTGTCGGAGAACCTGCTCGAGCGCTATCCGGCCGAAATCAGCATGGGCCTCCAGCAGCGGGTGGGCGTGGCTCGGGCGATGATTTCCGAACCGAAAGTCGTGGTGCTCGACGAACCCACCTCTGCGCTTGATCCGACCTCGCGCGCGGAGATCATCGATCTTCTTATCGGCATTCAGCGCGATCTCGGGACCGCCTATCTCTTCATCAGTCACGATTTGTCGGCGGTCCGGCATATCAGCCACCGGGTCGCCGTTCTCTATCTCGGCCAGGTCGTGGAGCAGGGACCGTCGACCAAACTCTTCGCACGCCCCAGCCACCCCTACTCCGTTGCGCTGCTGTCGTCCGTCCTGTTGCCCAATCCCCGGATCAAGAGGCAGAGCCGCATCCGCCTGCAGGGCGAGATTCCCAGTCCGATCAACCTTCCCAAGGCCTGTTACCTCGCCGGCAGATGTCCGCTCGCCGTGGACCAGTGCCGCGCGGCCATGCCGCCGATCGAAACGGTTGCGCCTCAGCATCTGGTCCGCTGCTATCGGCATGAGGAAGTCGCGCGCATGGAAGACGAGATAGACTATTTCGCGCAGTTTCAGGGCGAGGTTGAGCGCATTCTCGGCGCCGGCGTGCCTACGGGAACCTAGCGTCCACAATTTGTTTCAATGCAGGAGAACACGATGGGAAAGCTGGACGGCAAAGTCGCACTGATCACGGGCGGAGCGAGCGGCATCGGACGGGAAGTGGCCAATCTCTACGCGCGCGAGGGCGCGTCAGTCGCCATCTTCGATCTTGATCGGCCCAAGGCTCAGGCCGTGGCCGACGAAATCGCGGTCCATGGCGGCAAGACGGCTGCCGTGGCGGGCGATGTCAGCAACGAAGCGCAGGTCAAGGGCGCCTTCGCCGAAATTGTCTCGGCGCTCGGAAATATCGACATTCTTGTCAACAATGCGGGCATCGATACGACGTCGGAACTCGAAATGATGAGCACCGAAATGTGGGACCGTATGATCGCGGTTCACCTGCGGGGCACCTTCCTGTGTTCGCGCGAGGCGATCTCTTCGATGCGTCGAAAGAAATGGGGCCGTATCATCAATGTGTCGTCACAACTGGGACACAAGGGCGCTGGCACAATGACCCACTATGTCGCGGCGAAGGCCGGCATCATGGGCTTTACCAAGTCGCTGGCCTACGAAGTGGCCCAGGAAGGCATCACCGTCAACTCCGTCAATCCCGGCCCGATCAATACGCCGCTTCTGGCAGGTCTGCCTGCCGACTGGTTGGAGCGCAAGAAGGCGGAATTGCCGATTGGGCGTTTCGGCGAAGTCGGCGAAGTCGCGCCGGTTTTCCTCTTGCTCGCTTCGGACGAGGGATCGTACTTTGTCGGCGCCAGCCTGAACGTCAACGGCGGCGACTATATGTTGTAGCCGATACCCCTGCAACAGTTCGCGCGCGGCCAAAGCGTCAGTACGGTTCAGTTCCAAATTAAGGGCTGTTTAGCTTGCGGCCGATTTACTTGTCGGCGTTGCCGATCATCTGCACCGCTAAGCCATGTCACGGGAAAATGACCGGCTTCTAAATGCGTTGCCAGTGAACAAGTCCAGAGGGTTACCTTCCCGCGGCGGAGATGGTGACCGCCGCTAGACTAGCCCGCGACGGCATCGCGTGCTCCATGCTTGCGGGTCGACGCGCAAGCTGAGGGAGAGGGGAGTAAGGCGAGAGAGATAGAGTATCCATGGAAGCAGTGGCATCGGCGTCAACCAACCTCGCAAAGAAACTGTTCCAGTTGCATGGAGCGATGCTCCGGACGTCCGAACATTGATGAGGCGGCGCTATGTATCGTATCACAGTAGTAAAGCTGTGACTTGCGGATAGAGAATGTTGAATCCCAGTTCCTTCCCTCCTTCAAGTTTCTTTTTTTCCGATCAGGGGCATCTGTCCAAGCTTCCTCGACTGTCCGTGGCGGCGCCTGCTGTTCAGATCGAGATATTCACGGCAGATGTCCAAACAAAGGCGAAGTCCAAGGAGGGTTGGAGGACCGCGCACGGCCGGTCGGCCTGCACAGCTGAATGCCACGTTGCAGGCGGCAAGGAATTATGGGTGGGGCCGTGCCCATCGAGAGACGGCAATTATGCCCTGGTGCGCTCTTGGGCATGGGCTCTATCGAGGGCCTTCAAGGACGCCGCTCGGCTCCTCAAGCTGTTTCTCGTGGCGCCGGGCTGGTAGCAACTGGACCGAGGTTCTTGCCCGAGCGCAATTCATGACCGGTCAGTTTCGGTATTCGGGCGGCGTCAACTGGGCTGGCAGCAAGAGCTGGGTCTATCTGGGGCAGGGAAGATTCGACCGGATGGACGAACCCGATCTAGCTGGCAGGGTCTCGCGCGAGGACCTAGAGCAGATTCGATTTACTCGGGTTCATATCCCGCGGCCTCGAAATAGTTGCGGCATTCGGCAACCTTGAAAGCGGCGAGACAGTCGGCGATGACGGACCAGAGTTCGTCGACGGTCCTGGCGGCGGCCTTTCTAAGC
>JBGTLX010000180.1:0-3238 GCA_041743855.1 Rhizobiaceae bacterium
GCTTCCGACGCGGCGACATGGTTGGCCGCGCCGGCGGGCGCCATGATCTTCAGCACCGGCGCGGCGCTGCGGTCGTAGTTTGCAAGGAAACCTTCCAGCGAGGCCCGCTGCGGCCGGGTCATGCCGCGGTCGCTGGCGCCCACCGGCAGGTCCAGAACTTCTTCCTTCTCGGCGATCACGATCGGATGGTTGGTGCGATAATCGTCGGGCACCGCGCCGACCGTGATCGAGTCGCGCTTGGCGTTCGCGCAGCCGGACAGAAGCGCGATCGCGACAATCGTCAGCATAGGCGCGGTGAGCGTCCTGGTCTTCATCGCTGCGTCAGACATGGCCCCGTAACCCCCGATCACTTGTAGATGTAGCCGACGACGCCGTGGTAGCGGCCGTTCGGTCTGTTGGTCTGCATCGAGCCGTAAACGCGGTTGACGCGGCCGAGAAACATGGCGGCGCCGTCGCTGGCGGCGTTGAAATTGTCTTCGGGCTTGGAGAGTTCGTTGCGCGCCACCGGGCGAACGAGATAGGGCGTCACGATGATAACGAGTTCGGTCTCGTTGCGGACGAAATCCCGACTGCGAAACAGCGTTCCCAGCACGGGAATCTTGGACAGGCCCGGAAGGCCGTTTATGGCCTGACGGACATCGTCGCGAACGAGGCCCGCGATCATCATTGAGCCGCCCGAGGGAAGCTCCACCGTTGTGTCGGCGAGCCGCTTGCGGATCGAAAGAGCGGTCATGCCGGGCCGTCCAGGAGCGCCCGAAAGCGTCACCGAAGACTGGTCGGTGGGTTCGGAAACCTGGGTGCGTATCTTCAGGCTGATGCGGCCCGCCGACAGCACCACGGGCAGGAATTCGAGACCAATTCCGTATTCGAGTTTTTCGATCTCGTAGGTGGTCGAATTGTCGTCCGGGTCCTGGTTGGTGACGAGGTTGAATTCGCCGCCGACGCGAAAGGTTGCCTGCTTGCCCGAAACGGCGGTCAATGTCGGCTCGGCCAGCGTTTTCATCACGCCGGCTTGTTCCATGGCGTTGAAGTAGGCGTCCAGCGCCGAACCGCCGATCGCCAGCTGCGAATTCCCGAGCGGCTTGCCGAGGCCCGGAAGGCTTTCGCTTACTGCGGCCCAGCTTATGCCGTTCGAGGTGCCGCTGCCGATCATGTTGACGCCGAGCTGCTTCATCACGTTGCGGCTGACCTCTGCAACCGTGACTTTAAGCATGACCTGGTCTTCGCCGATGATCTTGAGCAGGTTGACGATCTGGCTGACGCGGCGCTCGGAATCGGGGTTGTCGATGTCGACGCCGCCATCGCCCGAACCGCCCGACGCGGTCTGCGAATACTGGCCGGTGGTCGCTTCGCCGCCGCTGACGAATATCTGGGCCAGATCGGCGGCCCGTTTGGCGTCGAGCGGCGTATCAACGGTGCCGGTGAGCACGACGTTGTCGTTCAGCAGTTCGACCGTGATGTCCGCTGTCGGAATGAAGCGCTTCAAATAGTCTGCCAGTCCGGCGACGTCGCGTTCGACCGCAAGGTCGAGGCTGACGATCTGTTCGCCGTTCGGCCCGAAAACAAAGATGTTGGTTTCGCCGACCGTCTTGCCGAACAGATAGATGCGGCGCGCGGTTCGCGTGACCGCGTCCGCAACCGCCGGGTTTGCGACCAGTATGTCGTAGGCATCCGACGGGAGGTCGATGACCACCGATTTGTTGAGGCCGAGCTTGACGCGCTGGGTCGAGGCCGACGATCCGACCTGCGCCGTGCCGCCCGCGGCGCGGGCGGAATCAAAACCCTGCAGGCTGGTTCCGGCAAGCAGCATGCCGCAGGCGCAGGCAAAAATGGCCGATAGTCTCGCGACGCCCAGCGGCAGCCGACGATGGCCCGCCAACCCCGGCGAATTCCCCCATAAATTCATTTCCTTGCCCCTACTTCGGAAACTTCGCCGGATTTGATCAGACGAACGGTGCCGCGCTTGCCGCTGCTCGAAACGAGATAATCGGCCTCATCCAGATTCTTTTCCTGCGTGTCGGTGACTGAGCGAAGCGCAAGCGTCAGCCGGTCGGCCAGTTGCTGCGCGACGGTGATGATCTCCGCCTGTTGCGGGGTCAGCTCGAGCGTGGCGGTCTCGCCGACTTTGACGCGCCGGCCCTCCTCGTCTTCCTGTATCGCCTGATCGATGGCGAGCACCCGGATGTTCCTGAGGATGGTCTCGGTGATGAAGCCGCCATTGGCGGTCGCGGTCTCCGAGCGCCTGGTCATGATCACGTCGACGCGGTCGTTGGGCAGAATGAAGCCGCCGGCCGAGGTGTCGGCGGCGATCTGCGTTGCGATGGCGCGGCTGCCCGAGGGCAGGATCGACGACATGAAACTTTGTCCCTCGCCGATCAGCTTGGACTTGCGCAGCGGCTCGCCGCCGAACATAGCGAGTCGCGCGACAGAACCCTTGTAGGTCTCGAGCGCCTCGGGATCGGTTTCGCGGGTGATGAAACTGTCGTTGACGCCGCTCGAGGGCCACGCCTGCCAATCGAGTTGGTCGCCGACTGGCCCGCCCATCGGAACATCGCCTGAAAGTACCAGAACGTCTGTGAGCGCCAGTGCGGGCGCCTGCGGTCCCGACTCGACGATAATCTCGGCCGGGGGTGGGGCGGTCATGTTCTTGGCGACGTATCCGGCGCCGCCCGCGGCGGCCACCGCCACGCCCAGAATGATAAGTCGGGATCCAGCCATTTTTCAAACCTCGAACTTGGCAAACCCACTAGCCAAGCCGGACTTTGCGGCGGCAATCGTCAAATTACGGTTAATGCAACCCTTCTAATCGTGATTAATTTAAGGTTTATGCAAATGCTGCGGACCAGCTCGGAACGACGCTCCCTGACGCGCACTCACGGCGTTGCAACTCGATCGAGCGCCCAGACCATCAACGGAGAATTCGGGAACGTCAGCAGCCCCCCGATGCCGAGCGCTATGCCATAGGGTATGCCGCCCTTCTCATCCGCGAAATTGCGCAGAAAGGGATTGTGTCCCGTGTAGGTGGCGATAGCCGAACCGCGATACAGGATGATCGCCATGGTCAGCACGCCGCCCAGGAAGGCGGTATAGACCAGATATTCCACGAGCTGGATGTTGAAGCCCATCCAGACGGCGCTGGCCGTGAGCAACTTGGCGTCCCCGCCGCCCATTCCGCCAAGCGCAAACATGACAAAGGTCACGGCGAGCACCAGGCCACCGGCGGCAAAATGCCAGCCGA
>JBGTLX010000181.1:0-3541 GCA_041743855.1 Rhizobiaceae bacterium
TGGCACAACGCCGCTCCTAACCCCTGCTCATTGCCAGCCGATTTCCGACCCGCTAATTCGATCAGGCAGGGGACTTTTGGTGAAACTCGTCAGCTACAACATCCAGTACGGTTTTGGCGCGGACGGGCGCTACGACCTCGAGCGCGTCGCGCGGGTCGTGGCCGACGCCGACATCATCGCGCTGCAGGAGGTCGAGCGCTGCTGGCGGCGCACCGGACACGACGACCAGCCGGACATCCTGTCGCGTCTTTTGCCGGATCACTATTTTGTCTATGGCCCCGCCTTCGACATGGACGCGAGTTCCCGCGCGGCGGGAAAGATACTCAACCGCCGCCGCCAGTTCGGCACCATGATCCTGTCGCGGCTGCCGATCGAATGGTCGCGTCTGCACCTCCTGCCGATGCGCCGCACGGTTGCGCCGCTCAACACGCAGAACGCGGCGCTCGAATGCCTGATCCGAACAGCCTTCGGGCCGGTGCGCTTTTTCTCGATCCATCTCGCCCATATCGGCGCCGACGAACGGATGGAGCAGATCGACTTCCTCCTCGAGCGCCACCGGCGCGGGGCCATCGAAGGCGGCCCGTGGAGCGGCGTCGACGACGAACCGCAGCGCGACTGGACCCATGGACAGGCCGAGCCCGATGCGCCGGCGGCCGCCATCTGGCTCGGCGATTTCAACTGCGAGCCGGGCAGCGCCGAATATCTGCGCATTGCGGGCAACAATCCCTATCATCGCGGGGCCGGCTATTTTGGCGGCTTCGCCGACGCGGCAGTCGCCGCTGGACACAGCCCCGGCGGCCTCCACACGCATGTGAAAGAGATCGATGGAAGGTTGAAAAAACGCCAGCTCGATCATTGTTTTGTCGGCTCCATGCTGGCGTCGCGCGTGCGCTCGGTCACGGTCGACAACGATGAGATCGCGTCGGATCACCATCCACTCTTCGTCGACATCGATCTCGAAACGCCTGCGTCGTGACGGCGCGATGATCGCCCGATGACGCTGACCGTCTTCTTCGCCGTGCTCGCGGCCGCCGCCATGCACGCGTCGTGGAACGCGCTGATCAAGATGCGCGTTGACCGTTTTGCTTCCATATCGCTGACTTCGCTTGGCATGGCGGCCGCGGCCCTCCCGGCGCTGCCCTTCGTCGATTTTCCCGAAGCCGCGGTCTGGCCATGGATCGTGACCTCGCTCATCATCCATGTCGGCTACAGGCTGTTTCTGGTCATGGCCTACGACGCCGGCGACCTGGCCCAAACCTATCCGCTGGCGCGGGGCGCAGCACCCCTGATGACCACGGTCGGCGCGATCTTTCTCGTCGGCGAAATACCCGCCCGGCTCGCGGTCATCGGCATCGTGCTGCTCTCGGCGGGAACCGTGCTGATGTCGCTGCGGGGAGGGCAGCTCGGAAAGCTCAACCGACGCGCCGTAGGCTTTGCGCTCACCACCTCGGTGTTCATCGCCGGCTACACGCTGACCGACGGCAATGGCGCGCGGCTGGCCAGTTCCGCGTCCAGCTATGCCGCCTGGCTGTTCCTGTGCGACGGGCTTTGTTCGATGACCTTCGGCTTCTGGTTTCGCGGCCGCGCCTTGCTGCCGATCCTCCGCAAAGAATGGAAGCTCGGCCTGCTGACCGGTATGCTGAGCGCCGGCTCCTACTGGATCGCCATGTGGGCGATGACCAAAGCGCCGATCGCCTCGGTCGCGGCTTTGCGCGAAACGTCGATTCTGTTCGCCATGCTGATTTCGGTGGTGGCGCTCGGCGAGAAGGCCACCGCATGGCGGGGCGCGGCCGCGCTGCTGATCGTCGGCGGCATGGTCGCGCTCAGGCTCGGCTGATCGTGATTTGCCGTCTTGCATCAGGCTCGATTTGCCTCGCATGGTTACGAAACATGGCGATGCGGAGGAGATGATGGCGGCCAGCGAGAAGGAGGTTTTGGGAGGCCCGACGCCCTGGACGAGCCGTCCGGTCCATCGGGACTGGCTCATGCGCCAGGCCAACGCGCTGTTCGACTTTCATCAATACAGGTCGATCAATCCCGCCGGCGGTTTTTTCGATCTCGACACCGCTGGAAAACCGTTCGGCACGGTCCGGCAATTGCACAACACGTCGCGAATGGTCCACTGTTTCGCCATCGGCAGCCTTTTGGGGCGGCCGGGATGCGACGAGATCGTCGATCACGGCATGCGCTATCTCTGGAACGGGCATCGCGACGCCAAGCATGGCGGCTATGTCTGGTCGCTGGACGACAACGGGCCGGTGGACGCAACCAAGCAGGCCTATGGGCACGCCTTCGTTCTTCTGGCGGCGTCCAGCGCCAAGATGGTCGGGCATCCGCTGGCCGACCAGATGCTTGCCGATGTCAGCGAAGTGCTGGACCAAAAATTCTGGGAGAAGCGGCATGGCGCCGTGGCGGAGGAATTCGCCCAAAACTGGTCGCCGATCAGCGCCTATCGCGGCCAGAACTCGAACATGCATTTGACCGAAGCGCTGATGGCAGCCTTCGAGGCCACCGGCGACCGGCCTTATCTCGAGCGCGCCGAGAGCATCGCCGACCTGATCATCGGCAGGCATGCGGCGTCGCTCGGCTACCGCGTCGCCGAGCATTTCGACGCCGGCTGGGTGCTGGACAAAGCCTATGCTGGCTCCGACATGTTCCGGCCGGCCGGCACGACGCCCGGCCATTGGCTGGAGTGGTCGAGGCTGCTGCTCCAGCTCTGGGTTCTAGGCGGCAAGCGTGTCGCCTGGCTACCGGAGGCTGCGGACGCGCTGTTCCGCCGGTCGGTCGAGCTTGGCTGGGATCACGCCCGAGGCGGGTTTTTCTACACGCTGGACTGGAACGACAAGCCGTTGCTGCCGCAGAAACTCTGGTGGCCGGCCTGCGAGGCGATTGGCGCCGCGGCATTTCTGTCCGCGCACCGGCCAGATCCCTTCCACGAGGCCTGGTACCGAAGCATCTGGAATTTCTGCGCCAACCGGTTCATCGACCATGAGAATGGCGGCTGGCTTCCCGAACTCTCGGAAAACCTCGCGCCAATCGAGCGTTTTTTCGTCGGCAAGCCGGACATCTATCATGCGTTGCAGGCATGTCTCATTCCGCTTTATCCGACAACCGGCAGCCTCACGCGGGTGATTCCGCGGGCCGCGCCCGAGTAGAGAAAAATACCGGCCAACGCGGCTTAAAGCCTGCGGTTTTTGCTGCACTGCAAAAGATGACTTTGACGCGGGCCCCGATGGCACTATGTGTGCCTCGTTCGAGACACTTCAATCGGTTCGCAGCAGCACTGGTGCCGTTCATGATCAAGCGCTTCATCCTCGCCTTCATCCTCGTCGTGCTTGTCGTCGGCGGACTGGTCGGCTTCAATCTCTTTCGCGATCAGGCGATCGAGCAGTTTTTCGCCGACATGCCGCGCCCGGCGCTGACGGTTTCGACGGCGGCGGTCGAACCCGCGACATGGACGCCCGGCATCACCGCCATCGGCACGGTCAATGCCGCGCGCGGCGTCGACCTCAGCGTCGAGGCGGCGGGCATCGTCAAGGAC
>JBGTLX010000182.1:0-3451 GCA_041743855.1 Rhizobiaceae bacterium
TCGGTTTTGTTGCGCACCATTCTTGGTTTGACGAAAAAGCGCTCTGGATCGATCCGGCTTCTTGGCGTGGATCTTGACGAAGCGACCGAGGAAGAACGGTTGCGGCTGGACATGCGGCTTGGTGTGCTGTTCCAGCATGGCGCGCTGTTTTCTGCGTTGACCGTTCAGGAAAACGTACAGGTCCCGATGCGGGAATATCTGGATTTACCCAAGCCGCTGATGGATGAATTGGCGCTTCTCAAGATCGAGCTTGTTGGCCTGCCCGCCGACGCCGCCCGCAAATTTCCGTCCGAACTCTCCGGTGGCATGATCAAGCGCGCGGCGCTGGCCCGAGCCCTTGCGCTCGATCCGGAGCTCGTCTTTCTCGACGAGCCGACTTCGGGTCTCGATCCGATCGGGGCCGCGGACTTTGACGAACTGGTCGCAAAGCTGCGCGATACGATGGGGCTCACCGTCTATATGGTGACCCACGATCTCGACAGCTTGTTTTCGGTCTGCGACCGGGTCGCCGTGCTTGGTGACAAGAAGGTGATGGTCGAAGGCACTGTCGAAGACATGATGGCTAGCGAAGAGCCGTGGGTGAAATCCTATTTTCGCGGGAAACGCGCGCGTCAGCTTGATCTTGCCGCGCGGGAATAGACATAGATAGCCAATGGAAACCAGAGCCAACTACGTCATAGTCGGGATCTTCACGATCCTCTCGATCCTTGCGGCATTCGCATTCGTTTATTGGACCGCCGCGATCGGCGACCGGGGCGAGACTGCGACGCTACGCGTTCGCATTCCCGGTTCGGCCTCGGGACTGGGACGCGGAAGCGCCGTGCTTTTCAACGGCGTGAAGGTAGGCGATGTGACGCGTGTGTTCATCGATGTCGAAAATCCGAACGCGGCAATCGCCGATACGGTCATCGACCGGCTGACGCCGATCACCAAATCGACCGAGGCCGATATCGGCCTCGCCGGCCTGACCGGGCAGGCCAATATCGAACTGAAGGGCGGTCAATTGTCGGAAGCCAATTTGCTCGACGAAGCGGAGCGGGATGGGCGGGTCGCCGAAATCATCGCTGATCCATCGGCGGTCACCAATCTGCTGCAGACGGCGCAGGACATCTTCCAGCGCGCCGACACGGTCTTGTCGGAGCTAGAGGGTTTCACGCGCGACGTGCGCGGCCCGCTGACGGAGACTGTCAAGAACACGCAGACCTTTTCCGACGCCCTGGCCAGCAACGCGCCGGGCATCGACAAATTCCTCGAAAGCGTGTCGGCGCTGTCGGAAGAGCTGGCGGGTGTCTCCGGCAAGCTTGACGGAACGCTCAGTGCCGCGGAAGGCCTGCTCAATGCTGTCGATCGTGAAAAGATTGCCGCAATTGTCGCCAATGCCGAGACCTTCACCAAGAGTCTGAGCACGTCGAGCAGTCAATTCGACGAGATCGTCGCCGGCGTGAACAGTGCGGTCACCTCCGTCAAGGACTTCGCCAGCAGAACGGGTCAGACGCTGGCCAGAGTGGACGGCATCGTGGAAGGAATCGATGCAGGCGCGGTGCGCAATGCGCTGTCGAATATCGAAAGCGCCAGCGTGAACGCGAACAAGGTCGCCGCCGACGTCGCCAAGGTGACCGAAAAGTTCGGCGCCCGTGCCGACGAGGTCGATCGGATCATCGGCAATGTCGACACCTTCACCACGAGCCTCAGCGCGTCGAGCGCGCAGTTCGACGAGATCACCGCCGGCGTAAACACGGCGGTCACCTCCATCAGCGACTTCGCCAGCAAGACCGGCGAGACGCTGACCAAGGTCGACGGCATCCTGGAAGGGGTAGAGGCAGGCACGGTTCGAAAAACACTGTCGAATATCGAAAGCGCGAGCGTCAATGCCAACAAGGCCGCCGCCGATGTCGCCAAGGTGACCGACAAATTTGGCGCTCGGGCCGACGATGTCGATCAGATCATCACGGATGCCAAGCAACTCGCTGACAGGCTGAACGCGGCCTCGGTGCGCGTCGATGGTATCCTGGTAAAAGTCAACGAACTGCTGGGTTCGGGCGAGGCCGAGGGCGTGATTGCCGACGCAAGCGAAACACTGAAGTCGTTCCGCCAGGTCGCCGATACGCTGAACTCCCGCCTGGCCGCAATTCTCGATGGGCTTGCAAGCTTCACGGGGCAGGGGCTGCGTGACGTAGAGGCGCTGGTGCGCGACAGCCGGCGATCGATCACCCGAATCGAGCAGGCGGTGACCGATCTGGAACGCAATCCGCAACGCATCATTACAGGTGGGGATGGGACCGTTCGCCAGTATGACGGCCGGGCGCGGCGTTGACATTCATCTCGGGCGACTCCAAGAGAAATGATGAGGGTTGTCCGTGGCATGGCCAAAACGATCGGCGGGGCGCTTCGTGACTGATGGCAAGTTTATCGTGGCGGCTGCGTGTTCGCTGATGCTGTCGGGCTGCGCCCTTCTCGGCGGCGGCTCCCAGCAACTCGACACCTATGAATTGTCCGCCCCGTCGAGCGATGACGGCGGCGGAAGAAGCAACAGGCAAATCCTGATCGCCGAGCCTTACGCGCTGAAGGCCCTGGACGGCGAGAACATCGTCATCAAGCCGGCTCCGGGCGAGATCCAGTTTCTCAAGGGCGCCCAGTGGGCCGACCGCCTGCCGCGCATCGTACAGGCGCGGCTCGCCGAAACCTTCCAGCGTTCGGGCAATTTCAAAGGCGTCGGCAAGCCCGGTGAGGGATTGGCGATCGACTACCAGATCATCGCCGAAGTCCGGGCCTTCGAGATTCGCGTCGATGGTGGCGAACGCGCCGATGTCGAACTGTTCGTCAGAATCCTGAACGACCGCAACGGCGTCGTTCGCGCTTCCCGCATTTTCGACGCGAGCGCGCCGGTCGCCGGAGCCGGCAACAACGCCTATGTCAGCGCGCTGGATCAAGCTTTCGGGCAAGCCGCGCTCGAAATCGTCACTTGGACGGATTCGCTTATCTGACCCGGAGTAAATTGAGCAACAAGCCGGTTATCTGAATAAAAAAAGAGACGGGGGATCACCCCGCCTTTTGCTTAATTCCGACTGAAACGACGTTCGCCGCCTACCGCAGCCTGCCGCCCGCATGGGCGAGCATGGTATAGACCTTGCCCGTATCGGACGTGAGGTAGGTCTGCTGCATGATATTGTCGCGGTCGTTGCGTGCCACGTCCTTCAGTAGCTTCTCGAAGTCTTCGCAATAGCGGTCGACTGCGCTCCGGAATTCCGCGTCGGACTGATACTTCCGATGAATTTCATCGAACGTCTGCTGCCCTTTCAACGTATAAAGCCGGCGGGTGAAGACATCCCGCTCCCCTCGGCGGTAGCGATCCCACAGTTCGATGGACGCGTCGTGATCGATAGCGCGGGCAATATCCACGGACAGCGAGTTTAGCGATTCGACGACCTGACCCGGCGAACGGGGTTTCACC
>JBGTLX010000183.1:0-3419 GCA_041743855.1 Rhizobiaceae bacterium
CGGGCGTCGCCGGATCGGCCGGGGCCGTCGCATCGGGAGCCGTTGCGTCAGGAGCAGGCGTAGCCGGATCGACCGGCGTCACGGTATCGGTAGCAGCAGGCTCGGTCGTGTCGACCGTCGTGTCGGTGCCGGGGGCGAACACGAAATAGGCGATGATCGCGAGAACGATCACCACAGCTGCAATCATGATGCTGCTGCCGCCGCTGCGGGTCTCGACGCGGTTGTTTACAACGCGTGGATCGTTTGCGGCGTTGCGGTCGGGATTCAGGGGATCCCGCGGGGAATTTGGGTTGAGCGGATCACTCAGTCTTGGATCCGGTACGCGAGCTGGGTCAGCCATATGAGTTCTCCGTCGGTTGCAATCAAGCCACAACGCACGAACCGGGATTCGGTTTCATGTCGCCGCAAAACGCAGGAGATTTTAGCTGAAGCGCAAGCTAGCAGAAAAGCGTAGCGCGTCGAATCACACTTTTCGTGATCGACGTGGGTCAATCGACGCGCGAAACCGTATAACCCGCGCTCCGGAACAGCTCGATCAAACCATCCGGCCCGGGAAGATGCAGTGCGCCGATGGCCAGGAAAGCATTGCCTTCCGTCAGAACCGAACCAGCCCGGGCGGCCATGGTCCTGTTGCGGCTGGTGATCATGGTTTCCTCGAAGGCGGAGTAAGACGCCTCGTCATCGCCGCCATTTGGCAGCACGGCGCGAAACAGCGGCCAGAACATGCCGGTGTCCTCGCGTTCATAAAGGACGATCATGGTTTCGATGACATCGTCGGCGCGGTCGCCGAGCTTCAACGTCTCGACCAGCCCCTTCATGTGAAAGTCCATCGGCAGGGAGGCCATGGCGCGGAGCTGGTCGGCGGCGCTTTCCAGCCCTTTCAAATCTTTGCCGGCGTCCTTGGCGTCCTCGGCCAGCTTCACGTCGAGCACCGGCAGGCCGCTCGCCTTGCGGGCGAGTTCGCAGGCCGGCAGGGCAATCATGGCCGAGAGCATCCACGGCTTCATCTTGGCGACGCTGGCCGCCGGAATGCCGCGCTCGTCGAGCGCTTTGGACACCGCCGCCGCGTCGCGCGGCGACAGCAGCGACGATAGCGTGGTCGCGTCGGTAAACATCATCAGTTCGGGTTCGGCGGTCAGCGCCGCCATCATCTTCGACTGGTCGAGAACATCCGTCGTCTCGATGACCACGATATCGGATGCGTCGAAGGCCTTTTGCGCGACGGGCGGCAACTGGGTGACGCGCGGGTCGGTCATGTGCATCGTGCCGAACAGGAACGATGGCTCGACCCCGTTCTTTTCGAGTTTCCACAGCAGGCCCTTGCCGTTCAGGGTTTTGCCGGCTTCGTCCGAAACCTCGTCCAGAAGCGCCGGGTCGTCCTTGGCGAGCGCCGCCAGCATATCCTGCCCGGTGCAGGCCGCGGTTTCGGCGCGTGCCTGGCCCACCGCAAGCGCGCTGACGATCAGGAACGATATCAGGAATAGCACATTGCCGGCGGCCAGCAGTTTCAGGGACAGCGATGCGGCGCGGTCGGCCAGGGCGGTTGCTTGGGTCATGGGGAATTGGTAGCGCTGAAATGCGGCGAAACCGTTAACCGGTTCCTGAAAACTGTCGCTCTAAGTCAGGCGCGGGGATGGGCGGCGTCGTAGATTTCGAGCAGGCGGGCGGTATCGACCCCGGTATAGACCTGCGTCGTCGACAGGCTGGCGTGCCCCAAAAGCTCCTGGATGGTGCGCAGATCGCCGCCGCGCCCGAGCAGATGGGTGGCGAAAGAGTGCCGCAGCGCGTGCGGCGTCGCGGTTTGTGGCAGGTTCAGAGCCGAGCGCATCCGCTTCATGTCGCGCTGGATGATGGCCGGGTTGAGCGGCCCGCCGCGCGCGCCGCGAAACAGCAGGCCCTTCGGGTCGAGATGCAGGGGGCAGAGTTTTCGGTATTCGGCGACGGCCTGCAAGGCGACGGGAAGGACGGGCACGAGCCGCGTCTTGCCACCCTTGCCGGCGACGCGCAGCACGGTGTCGTCGGGACCGGAAAGCTCCGCGCCGGTCAATCCCAGCGCCTCCGAGATGCGCAGGCCGGAGCCGTAGAGCAGCGTCAGCACCGCCGCGTTGCGCGCAGCGATCCACGGCTCCTCGGCAAGCTGTTCACTGGGCGAGACTACCCGCTTGGCATCGGCGGCGGTCAGCGGCTTGGGCAGCGACTTCGGCTGCCTTGGCGCGCGCAGCGCCGTGGCGCCTGCCGCATTGGCCAGCCCCCTTCGTTCGAGAAACCGCAGGAAGGAGCGGACGCCAGCCAATCCGCGCCCAAGTGTGCGCGAGCCGGCCCCGCCCGAACGGCGAAAAGCCAGAAAGCCGCGCAGATCGGCGGGCCGCAGGGCGCTGATGTCGGCAATAGCGGGCGGGCCGCCGCGATGACCGGTCAGGAATTGCAGGAACTGGCGGCTATCGCGCTCATAGGCTTCGACGGTGTGCGCCGAAAGCCGCCGCTCTTTGGACAGCATCTTCAGCCACGCAAGCCGAGCCGCCTGTAGGTCGGGTCGGGCGGAGATGAGGAAGTCCTGCATTGGCAGCGGGCATCCGATTGAATAGATCAGTGTCGAGCAACGACGTTAGCAATCGGTGAAGCAGAACGCATGTCCAAACTCGTCAATCCGATCCAGATGGCCGTGATCGGCCCCGCCCACGGCATCAAGGGCGAGGTTCGGGTGAAAACCTTCACCGGCGATCCGCTGGCGCTCGGCGATTACGGACCGCTTTACGCCAACGACGGCCGCGCCTTCGAGATCGCGGCCATCAGGCCCGCCAACGAGGTGGTGGTCGTCCGTTTCAAGGGCGTCAGCGACCGCAATGTGGCCGAGGCGCTGACGGGAACCGAACTCTTCGTCGATCGCACGGCGCTGCCCGAAAATGTCGGCGAAGGCGAATTCTACCATGCGGACCTGATCGGCCTTGCCGTGAAGGACGAGACCGGCGCGCCGGTCGGCATGGTGACGGCCGTGCAGAATTTCGGCGGCGGCGACATTTTGGAACTGACGCTCGGCGGAAAACGAGGCGTGCCGATCCCGTTCACGCAGGCCGCTGTTCCGGAAGTCGATATCCCCGCCGGGTTCCTGCGCATCGACAGCGCGGCGGCCGGGTTGGTCGAGGACGAAGACGACGAGAACGCGCCCTCCGACGGCGAATTCGACGTCAGGCCCGGCCGGCGAAGCTCCAAAGATACCGGGGGCGACCGGTGAGCTTCCGCGCCAGCGTGCTCACGCTCTACCCCGAAATGTTTCCGGGCGCGCTTGGGCTGTCGCTGGCGGGCCGGGCGCTGGAAACGGGGATCTGGACACTCGACGCAATGCAGATTCGCGACTTCGCGGCCGACCGGCACCGCACGGTCGACGACACGCCGGCCGGCGGCGGGGCCGGCATGGTGAT
>JBGTLX010000184.1:0-2446 GCA_041743855.1 Rhizobiaceae bacterium
GCCGGCGCTTCGATCATGCGGCGCTCCGGCTTGACGGCGGAGGTCTTGATGATGGCGTGGCCGAGATTGCCCGACAGAACTTTAAGTCCGCCGCTCGGCTGAAAGGCCTTGTGGAAGGGAGCGAGCACCTTTTCGTCGCCGCTGGTAGCTGGCGCGGCCTCCCGCACGACTCCACCATCCGCGCCCAGCTTGGCCTCGACCGCATAGGGCCGCAGGCCTTCGCCCCAGACGGTCTGCACGTCCTCGTGCAGCAGGCCGGCGTCGAGAAGCTCGCGGATCAGGAAACCCAGCCCGCCCGCCGCGTGGAAATGGTTCACGTCGGCAAGTCCGTTGGGATAGATTCGCGCCAGCAGCGGCGTCGCCTCGGAGAGGTCGGAAATATCCTGCCAGGTGATGGCGATGCCGGCAGCGGCGGCCATCGCGATCACCTGGCAGGACATTTCCGACCTCTCCGAAGCGACGCCGCTGCTGGCGCGAATCTATCCCAACGGGCTGGCCGACGTGAACCATTTCCACGCGGCGGGTGGGCTCGGCTTCCTGATCCGCGAGCTTCTCGATGCCGGGTTGCTGCATGAGGACGTGCAAACGGTTTGGGGCGAAGGACTGCGGCCCTATGCGGTCGAGGCAAAACTCGGCCCGGATGGCGGCGTTGCACGGGAACCCGCGCCGGCCATCAGCGGCGACGAAAAAGTACTGGCCCCCTTCCCCAGGGCCTTTCAGCAAAGCGGCGGGCTGAAGGTGCTGTCGGGCAATCTCGGCCACGCCATCATCAAGACCTCCGCCGTCAAGCCGGAGCGCCGCGTGATCGAAGCGCCGGCGCTGGTGCTCGACAGCCAGCAGGCGCTGAACGACGCCTTCAAGGCCGGCGAACTCGACCGCGATTTCATTGCCGTCATCCGCTTCCAGGGGCCGAAAGCCAACGGCATGCCGGAACTGCACAGACTGACCACCATCCTCGGCGTGCTACAGGATCGCGGCCATAGGGTCGCTCTGGTGACAGACGGGCGCATGTCGGGCGCGAGCGGCAAGGTGCCGGCGGCGATCCATGTTACGCCCGAGGCGCTGGAGGGTGGCGCGATCGGCAGGCTGCGCGATGGCGACATGGTGCGGCTTGACGCCGACGCCGGCACGCTGGAGGTTCTGGTCTCCCACGCCGAACTTGCCGGGCGGCCGCTGGCCTTGCCCGACCTGTCCTCGAACGAATTCGGCTTCGGGCGCGAGCTTTTTGCTGGCTTCCGGCAGATGGTAGGGCGGGCAGATCAGGGCGCAAGCGCGTTCGGGTTAGTTTGAAGTGCCGGCTTGTCTCCCAACACTATGTCTGCGAACCTTACCGACATCCGCATGTGGTGAGCGCTCAGAATGCCTACCGTGACGGTTAATGAAAGACGGCAGATCACCTTGGATGCCGAAACATTGGCTCATCTGGGTTTGATCGGCGGAGGCAAAATTTCGGTCGAATTCCTGCCGGATGCCAAGATATCGATCAAGCGCGCTTCGGCACCTAACCTGCCGGATATTTCCGGCGACGAGAATGGACTGGACGAGTTGGAAGGCTAAGCCGCCTTACGGTATCGTCACCTCCACCCGTTCGCCGGCCTTCACCGTCGCCGTCCCCTCTTTCTTGCCGCCATTGCCCTCCCGATCCGCCACGATCACGTAGTCGCCCGCCCTCAACGTCGTCTGGTGGCTTTCTGCGAAGGCGTAGCCAAAAGCCTTGCGGTTGCCTTGAATATCCTTCCTCGCCTCGAACACCTCGATGTGCTTCGCGCCCGGCGCGGTGATGACCAGCACGCCTGCATCGAGCCTGGCCGTCACGTCCTTCGCCTCGCCGGCGCGGATGTTGAAAGGCTGCTCGACCTCGGCCTGGTCCATCCGCACGATGGCGACATAGTCGCCCGGCGACAGGTCGAACTTCGCATCCGGGCCGAAGGCGTAGGTCACCTGGTCGCGGGCGCCGTCGATTTTTTTCTTCGCTTTAAAAACTTTTATGTCGAGGCCCGACGCATCGACCTTGTCGGCGCCCTCGGCATAGAGCGCGTTGACGACAACGCGGCCGGTGCCGACGATCACCTCTTTTTCGATGGTCTGGCCGGCGGAGAGCGCCAGCGTCTCTGTCACTTCGCCCTCGCCGATCCTGACGGTGAGCTTTGTTTCGCCAGCGGGAAGCACGATCTTCGTCTTGCCGTAGTTGGTCGCAGGCCCACTGCCGCCCGGATATTCGGTGATGACTGTCGCGCCGTCATTGACCTCCGCGCCTTCGCTTGCCAGCGGCGTGACGATCAGCGTGCCGGCATTGAGGACGAACAATGGCTCGTGCAGCTTGCCGGCCTCGATCTTGATGGGTTGCTCCGCCGACGCCTCGCCGAGAACGGCGCGCACGATGTAATCGCCCGGCTCGAGATTGCCTTTGTAATCACCGTATTCGGTGGTGACGCGCTCGCCCTTC
>JBGTLX010000185.1:0-1991 GCA_041743855.1 Rhizobiaceae bacterium
TTGCGGCATGAACGCACCGATGAAAACGCCGGAAGGCGGTTTGATGGCGCTGGTCGAAAGCGTGCGCGCCGAGGCCGCGATGGAACTCGATCCGGTGCATGTCGGCGAGGCCAAGAAGGAAACGCAGATCATCGCCATCTATGGCAAGGGCGGCATCGGCAAGTCGTTCACTCTGGCCAATCTGTCGCACATGATGGCGAGCCAAGGGAAACGCGTGCTGCTGATCGGCTGCGACCCGAAAAGCGATACGACCTCGTTGCTGTTCGGGGGTCGGGCGTGTCCGACCATCATCGAGACCTCGGCCAAGAAGAAAGCGGCGGGCGAGGAAGTCGAGATCGGCGACGTCTGCTTCAAGAAGGGCGGCGTCTTCGCGATGGAGCTCGGCGGCCCGGAAGTCGGGCGAGGCTGCGGCGGGCGCGGCATCATCCACGGCTTCGAACTGCTGGAAAAACTCGGTTTCCACGACTGGGGCTTCGACTATGTGCTGCTCGATTTCCTCGGCGACGTGGTCTGCGGCGGCTTCGGCCTGCCGATTGCGCGCGATATGTGCCAGAAGGTGATCGTCGTCGGCTCGAACGATCTGCAGTCGCTTTATGTCGCCAACAATGTCTGCTCGGCGGTCGATTATTTCCGAAAACTCGGCGGCAATGTCGGCGTGGCCGGCATGGTCATCAACAAGGATGACGGCACCGGCGAGGCGGCGGCCTTCGCCAGGGCGGCGGGCATTCCGGTGCTGGCCTCGATCCCGGCCGACGACGATATTCGCCGGAAGAGCTCGAGCTATCAGATCATCGGCTATCCGGGCGGCCGGTGGGGCTCGCTGTTCGAGGAACTGGCGCAAAATGTCAGCGATTCCGGGCCGCAGCGGCCGACCCCGCTGACGCAGGACGAACTGCTGGCGCTGTTTTCCTGCGACGAGACCGGCGGCAATGTCGTGCTGGAGCCAGCCTCCCAGGCCGACATGCGCGGCGGCATCGTCATTACCAAGCCGTCCCTCGAAGTTGTTTACGACGCGGTGTGATGGCAAGGTCATGAACCAGCGCCCCACAATACCGGTTGCCGATTCGCCCGCCGACGGCGAGGTCATTTACGACCAGACTTCCGAGGCGAAGATCGACAATTCGCCAAGCCCGGTCGCGGAGGCGATGCCCGATATGCCTGTCATGACCGGGGACAATGCGTCCGGTTCCGGCTGCCACGGCGGCAAGGCCGAACTCACCCGCGCCGCGGAAGCGGCCGGCAATGGCGAATTGATGCAGCGGCTCAGGACCGATTATCCGCAAGGGCCGCACGACCAGCCGCAATCCATGTGCCCGGCCTTCGGATCCTTGCGCGTGGGCCTGAGGATGCGTCGCACGGCGACGATCCTGTCGGGTTCGGCCTGCTGCGTCTATGGGCTGACCTTCACGTCGCACTTCTACGGTGCCAAGCGCACGGTCGGCTATGTTCCGTTCAATTCGGAGACGCTGGTCACGGGCAAGCTCTACGAGGACATCCGCGAGGCCGTGCACAAGCTCGCCGATCCGGCACTCTACGACACGATCATCGTCACCAATCTCTGCGTGCCGACGGCGTCCGGCATCCCGCTGCGCGCGCTGCCCAAGGAGATCAACGGCGTGCGCATCGTCGGCATCGACGTGCCGGGGTTCGGCGTGCCGACCCATGCCGAAGCCAAGGACGTGCTCGCTGGCGCGATGCTCAATTATGCGCGGCTGGAAGCCGCGGCCGGTCCGGTGCCCGCGCCGAAGGCCGGCAAATCCGGCAAGCCGACCATCACCCTGCTCGGTGAGATGTTTCCCGTCGATCCCGTCACGATCGGCCGCATGCTCGAGCCGATGGGCCTCGCGGCGGGTCCCGTCGTTCCGACGCGCGAATGGCGAGAACTCTATGGCGCGCTCGACTGCGCCGCTGTCGCGGCGATCCACCCCTTCTACACCGCCTCGATCCGCGAATTCCATGCGGCCGGGCGCGACGTGGTCGGCTCGGCGCCG
>JBGTLX010000186.1:0-3117 GCA_041743855.1 Rhizobiaceae bacterium
CATCGGCGCCGACGATCCCTATGCCAAGGCCGGATTGTTCGAGAGCGTCGAGATTCGCGCCTGGAACTGGGTTTTCAACAATCCCGCCAGCGCGTAATGATCAAGAGGCGTGGAGCGCCGAAGGGGCGACGGGGAATGAAAAGATGAACTACTGGCTGTTCAAATCCGAGCCCTCCACCTTCTCCTTCGAAATGCTGAAGGCCAAGGGCAAGGCAGGTACGCAGTGGGATGGAGTGCGCAACTACCAGGCGCGCAACAACATGCGGGAGATGCGGATCGGCGATCTCGGCTTCTTCTACCATTCGAACGAAGGTCTGGATGTCGTCGGTATTGTCGAGGTGTGCGGGCTGGCCCATCAGGACACGAGCACCGAGGACGAGCGCTGGGAATGCGTCGACATCCGCGCGATCAAGGATGTGCCGACGCCGCCGACGCTCGACGCGATCAAGGCCAACGAAAAGCTGGCCAAGATGGTGCTGGTGGTGAATTCGCGGCTGTCCGTGCAGCCGGTTTCGCCGGCCGAGTGGAAGGAGGTCTGCCGTATGGGCGGCCTCGTCCCTGCCCCCTGACGGCACCTGCGCGGGATGCCCGCGAAAAAACCTTCATCCTCGTCAACACGTCGCTGATGGCGCCGCCGCATGTGCCCGAAATCACACTGCATCTGGCCGACGAAGCGCACGATCTGTGGCGGCGCACGGAAGATGAACTGGACGAAATAGGCTTGCCGCCGCCATTCTGGGCGTTCGCCTGGGCCGGCGGGCAAGGCCTCGCCCGTTATGTGCTCGACAATGCCGAAATGGTGCGCGGCAAACAGGTGCTGGACTTTGCTTCCGGTTCGGGACTGGTCGCCATCGCCGCGGCAAAAGCCGGCGCGGGAAACGTGGTCGCAGCCGACATCGACCCGTTCTGCGAGGCGGCGGTCCTGCTCAACGCCGCCGTCAACGGCGCGGCGATTGCGTTTTGCGATCGCGATTTGATCGGCGAGGACGCGGGCTGGGACGTAGTTCTGGCCGGCGACGTGTTCTACGACAACGCTTTCGCACGCCGTCTTGCGCCCTGGTTCCAGGCGCTCGCCGCGCGTGGCGCGCTCGTCCTGATCGGCGATCCCGGCCGCTCCTATCTGCCGAAGGACAGGCTGGAAAAACTTGCCAAGTATCAGGTTTCGGTAACGCGGGCGCTGGAGGATGCGGACATCAAGCGCACGACGGTCTGGCGCTTCGCTTGACGGCGTTCCGATCGAGGCGTTCACTCCTCAGGCCGCCAAAGAAGCGGCAATGGGAAAGGGGACCAGCGCCATGGATTTCGCCGGGACGAATTATCTTGCCATCATTGTGGCGGCGGTCTTAGCCTGGCTGTTCGGCGCGGCCTGGTATGGCGGACTGGGCAAGCCATGGATGAAGGCGGCGCGCATCGACCCCTCGACGATGAAAATGAGCGCCACGCCGTTCATCGTCAGCTTCGTCTGCGAACTGATCATGGCCTGGGTGCTGGCGGGCGTGATCGGCCATCTCGGCGTCGGCCAGGTCACGCTCTGGAACGGGGTGGTGTCCGCGTTCTTCCTCTGGCTCGGCTTCATGGCGACGACCATGGCCGTCAACCACCGCTACCAGGCCTATGGCTGGGACCTGACGATCATCGACGGCGGCCACTGGCTGGGGGTGGCGCTGATCATGGGCGCGGTCATCGGCTGGTGGGGGGTCTGATTTTACGCCGGGTTAGCGCCTGACCGTCAGCACCGTGCGGCTCGACAGCAGTGGCAACAGCCGCATCATCACCCGCGCGGTGACGGCCACGCAGCCTTGCGTCGGCGAAAAACCGGGCCGGGCGAGATGAAAGAAGATCGCGCTGCCGCACCCGCGACGCCTGGGCGACAGGTTCCAGTCGAGCACCAGGCAAACATCGTAGAGCCGATCAGGGCGCCGCATCGTCTCATGGCTCGCGCCGTAAGGCATTTTTACCGGACGGTTGTAGTTGCGGTCGTCCGGCATCTCGCACCAGCCGAGATCGGAGGCGATCGGCGTCATGGCCAGCGCGTGTTGACGGCCGCGACATGATCCCGGCGAAAATAACCCGACAGAATCCGCATGCGCGACAGCGGTGTCGCGCCGTCGCCTTCGCGCTTGCGCGATGACATGCCGCCGCGTCCGAGCGCGCACGGAAAGACCCGGCCATCGGCGTTGAGCAGGCCCTGGCTAGGATGTCCGGGCCTAGCCCGCACCGTGAGCGTCGACAGGCATTTCCGGGTCGATTTGGCCTTGTTGTTTCGCTCACGTTTTTTCGAGTATGATCGTGTCACGAAGCAAATCACCGTGATCGTCTGTTGTGGCGGCGCGTTTGGGCTTATGCGGGCACGGTGTACTCGAATATTCATTTCAGAACAACGGATTGAGCATGACCTCACGCACCCTTCTGATCGTGGACGACGACGACGATCTGCGCGCCACGCTGGTCGAGCAGCTCAGGCTTTACGAGGAATTCGACGTGATGCAGGAGGCCAGCGCCAGCAAGGGCGTGGCGACCGCGCGGGCGGGCGTCATCGATCTCCTGATCATGGATGTCGGCCTGCCGGACATGGACGGGCGCGAGGCGGTGAAA
Organism: Rhizobiaceae bacterium; assembly: GCA_041743855.1. Lineage (GTDB taxonomy): Bacteria > Pseudomonadota > Alphaproteobacteria > Rhizobiales > Rhizobiaceae > JBGTLX01. The sequence goes on from JBGTLX010000186.1 coordinate 2,596, forward strand.
TTGTTGCGCAAGGGCGGCTACAAGGCGCCGATCATCATGCTGACGGGGCATGACACCGATTCGGACACCATCCTCGGGCTCGAAGCAGGCGCAAACGACTATGTGACGAAGCCGTTCCGCTTCGCCGTGCTGCTGGCCCGCATCCGCGCCCAGTTGCGCCAGCACGAGCAGAGCGAGGACGCGACATTCTCGGTCGGGCCCTACACGTTCAAGCCGAGCCAGAAGCTGCTGATTGACCAGCGCGGCGGCAAGGTTAGGCTGACCGAAAAGGAGGCCTCGATCATCAAATACCTCTACCGCGCCGACCAGAAGGTGGTGACCCGCGACGTGCTGCTGGAGGAGGTCTGGGGTTATAATTCCGGCGTCACCACGCACACGCTGGAAACCCACGTTTACCGGTTGCGCCAGAAGATCGAGCGTGATCCTTCCAATGCGGAAATTCTTGTGACAGAAAGCGGAGGGTATAAGCTGGTTCCCTGACCAGATTCGGGCGGATGGGACCGCCTCAAAGGACGTTGGGAA
>JBGTLX010000187.1:0-8417 GCA_041743855.1 Rhizobiaceae bacterium
TCGGCCTCTGCTTCGCGCTCATCGCCTTGTCGGCCTGGCTCAATCTGTTCCTCACTTTCCGCTTTCCAGCCGCGCACCGGCTGAAACCGCTCGCCGCCTTCGGCATCTTGACCTTCGACGCGCTGCAGCTTGCCGGCCTGCTCTACACCACCGGCGGCCTGACCAATCCGTTCTCGCTGCTGATGACGGTGCCGGTGGTCGTTTCGGCGACCTCGTTGCCGCTGCGCATGACCGCGGCGCTTGGCGGCGTGGTCGTGGCCACCGCCACGATCCTTGTCTTCCATCATCTGCCTCTGCCCTGGTATGAAGGGGCCGAGCTGACGATGCCTTTCGTCTATGTCGCCGGCATGTGGGTGGCGCTCTGCTCTTCGATCGCCTTCACCGCCATCTACGCATTCCGTGTCGCCGAGGAAGCGCGCCTGCTCGCCAATGCGCTCACCGCGACCGAGCTGGTGCTGCAGCGCGAACAGCATTTGTCGGCGCTGGACGGCCTGGCGGCGGCGGCCGCCCACGAACTCGGCACGCCGCTGGCAACCATCGCGCTGGTCGCCAAGGAAATGGAGCGCGCGCTCGGCGACGATCCGAAATACAGCGAGGACGTGACGCTGCTGCGCTCGCAAAGCGAACGCTGCCGCGAAATCCTCAAGCGCCTCACCAGCCTGTCCAGCGAGGGCGAGCCGCATCTCGCCAGCCTGCCGCTGACCTCGCTGGTCGAGGAGGTGATCGCCCCGCATCGCGATTTCGGCATATCGATCAGGCTGAAGCCGGGCGACCGCATCGGCCCGGAGCCGGTCGGATGGCGCAATCCCGGCGTCATCTACGGCCTCGGCAATCTGGTCGAAAACGCCGTCGATTTTGCCAAGGCAAGCGTCACCATCCACTGGCGCTGGAACGAGGCTAAGATCGTCTTCACCATCGTCGATGACGGGCCGGGCTTTCCGCCCGAAGTCGTCGACCGCATCGGCGAGCCCTATATGTCGACGCGCCAGGGGGCCGAGCCCGGCGGTGGCCTCGGCCTGGGCCTGTTCATCGCCAAGACGCTGCTCGAGCGGTCGGGCGCTGCACTCTCCTTCAGCAATTCGTCGGGACTGGGCGAGGGCGCGGCGGTTGAGGTTTCGTGGACCCGCGAAGCGTTCCTCGCGCCTGCCGCCGGCTCGCTGTTCGACAGCGCCTGATCTTCGACCTTGGACAGTTCGCCCGGCGAAACTATATCTATTTAGAAGCAAACGGATAGAAATTCAGGCAAATGGACGGCGGCGCGATGATGGCGGACGAGATTGTGCAAGAAACCGCTGATGCAGGCGCTCTGGGCGACGACGCCTCGCTGCTCATCGTGGATGACGACAGGCCCTTCCTGACCCGGCTCGCGCGCGCGATGGAAAGCCGCGGCTTCGTGGTCGAAACCGCCGAGAGCGTCGAGGAAGCCGTCGCCAAGGCGCGGGCGCATCCGCCCGCCTACGCCGTGGTCGACATGCGCCTGGAAGACGGCAATGGTCTCGACGTTGTCGCGGCCATCCGCGAAAAGCGCCACGATTCGCGCACCGTCATCCTCACCGGCTACGGCAACATCGCCACGGCGGTCACGGCTGTTAAACTCGGCGTCATCGACTATCTGTCGAAGCCAGCCGATGCCGACGACGTTTACGCGGCCCTGACCCGCGCCGCCGGCGAGCGCGCCGCGCCGCCGGAAAACCCGATGTCGGCCGACCGTGTGCGCTGGGAGCATATCCAGCGCGTCTATGAGATGTGCGAGCGCAACGTGTCGGAGACGGCCCGCCGGCTCAACATGCACCGCCGCACTCTGCAGCGAATTTTGGCCAAGCGCGCACCAAGGTAGCGGGTAGCGAATAGCAAATAGTGAGTAGGAAATAGAAAAATGGCTTTGCGGCCAAGCCGCGCGCCAACTTTCCCTACTCCCTACTCCCTACTCCCTACTCCCTACTCCCTACTCCCTACTCCCTACTCGCTCTCGCCTTCCAGCGCCGGCACCGAAACGCCGGCAAGCTCCGCTGCCAGCAAGCGCGCCGCTCCCGCCCTTGCGATCCGCAGCATCAGCGCCTTGCGCGCCGCGGGCGTCAGCCGGTGTTCGGGCGCATAGCGCATCATCTCCGCGCCAAAACCGTCCGACAGGATGAAGCCGCACTCCTCCGGAAAAATTTCGGCGGGCACTCCGGGATGCGTGGCAAAGAAGAAGCGGTCGCAATGCAGGCGGTAGTCCGGCCATTTGCGATCGACGCGGAAATCCTCGATCGACGATTTTATCTCGACGATCCAGATGTCGCCCCGGCGTGTCAGCGCCACGAGGTCGGCGCGGCGGCCGGAGGCCAGGCACAGTTCCGGCAGCACATGCGCGCCCATCTCCATGAGCAGGCGCTGCACGCCGCGCCGCACCAGCATCGCGCGTTGCGACTGGCGGCCATCGGCCAGCGGGTTCTGAAAGCTTAGGGAAATGATCGGCATGGCGCGCACCATGCCAGAGTTTGTTCCCGTTTTGAACTTTTTTCCGGATGGGTAGTCAGCGCAGGAACGAAAATGCGTGCATTTCCGAACCCGCTGGCCTGCCCCCTTTGAAAACGCTCCACTTTCCTGTGAGCGATGTTGCAGAAATGCAATAGTCTGGCTCATACCCCTGCTTTCCACGCTCCGAAACGAATTCTGGTCTTGGCGGGCGCTGCGGTTACCCTTTAAGAAAGAAGGCGAAAATGTGGGCTCGAATCGGGCCCGGGCAGGTCGAGGCCGGACGAACACATGCGGATAAAATCACTTGTCATCGCGGCAGCCGCGGCCCTAACGACCGCTCTCGCGGGCTGCTCGACCGACGGCGCGATGTCGCTGTTCACCAACGACTATGGCGCGCGCACCGACGCCGGCTACCGGTTGCCTGCCGTCCCCATCACCAAGGTTCCGCGCAAGTTCCAGCGTCAGAAGGTCCGCTACGAGACCGACGAGAGGCCGGGCACGATCATCGTCGATACGACCGAAAAGCACCTCTATCTCGTACAGCCCGAAGGGCGGGCCATCCGCTACGGTATCGGCGTCGGCCGCGAGGGTTTCGAGTGGAAGGGAACCGCGCGCGTCGCCCGCAAGGCCGAATGGCCGGTGTGGACGCCGCCCGCCGAAATGATCCGGCGTGAGCCCGAACTCATAAAATATGCAGGCGGCATGCCGCCCGGCCCGGGCAACGCGCTCGGTGCGCGCGCCCTATACCTTCACAACAAAGGCGGCGACACGGGCTATCGGCTGCACGGCACCCCCGAATGGGCGTCGATCGGCAAAGCCATGTCATCGGGCTGCATCCGGCTGATGAACCAGGACATCATTGATCTGCACAGCCGCGCCGACGTCGGCGCGAAAGTGATCGTCAGATAATTTTTGGAGTCTCTATGCGGACCGTCTCGGCAACAACGGACGTCCCAAGCAGAAAACCGGGCTTTCAGCCCGGTTTTTTGTTTATCTTCGCCAGTCGAAGGTGACGAGACTTTATTGAGAGTTCGCCGTGCCGAGGCATATGGCGTGGTTTTCGGGGTCGCTCTTGGGCGACAAGCGGAGCGTACGTTTGGGTGCGTGAACATCGGAAGCGCAGAAAACCGCGTCAGATGACCGGCAGGGTAGAACTATCAAAAGGTCTCAACCGATCTGCTCGACCTGCTGCACCTCGGGCACGAAATGGCGAAGCAGGTTCTGGATGCCATGCTTCAGCGTCGCCGTCGACGACGGGCACCCGGCGCAGGCGCCCTTCATGTGCAAGAACACCGTGCCGTTCTCGAAACCGCGAAACGTAATGTCGCCGCCGTCCTGAGCCACCGCGGGACGCACCCGCGTTTCCAGAAGTTCCTTGATTGTGACGACGATCTCCGAATCGGCTTTGTCGTAGAACTCGCCATCTTCGTCGGCGCGGTCGGCCGCTGCCTGCCCGCCGCTCGCCATCACCGGCGCGCCCGACATGAAATGCTCCATGATCGCGCCCAGGATCGCCGGCTTCAGATGCTGCCAGTCCGGTCCGTCATGCTTGGTGACGGTGACGAAATCGTAGCCGAAGAAAACGCCGAGCACGCCCGGAATGTCGAACAGGCGGCCGGCCAGCGGCGAGGCCGCGCGCGCGCCTTCCGCGTCACGGAAATCGGCGGTTCCCGCCGCCAGCACTTCCTTGCCGGGCAGGAATTTCAGGGTCGCCGGGTTGGGTGTCGCCTCGGTCTGGATGAACATTGCAATATCTCCGCAGCCTTGTCGGCCAGTTTGGAACAATTCTAAATAAGCCTGTTTTCACCGATATTCAAGCGAAAGCGCTCGCCGATGAAGGGCCGGCGCGGAATGTTTTTCCTCAACGCCAGAGGCCGCGCCGAAATTCGCTCCGGCGAGTCAACTGGCGTGGGTTTCGAGAAACGTAGCGCAGCGGACCAGGCATGATCCCGAAAAGTGGGAACCGGTTTTCGGACAAGATAATGCTCAAGAGAACAGTCCGTGAGCAACGGAAGCGGAGAAACCTGCGTCAGATGGCCGTCGGAGTAGAGTTTCCGCGTGGTCTCTAAGCCAGGCTGTCGATATCCTCGTCGGAAAGATTGAGCGGAACGACGGTCACCGGAATGGGAAAGGCCGCGCCACGCCCTGCGATCGAGGCGACCAGCGGCCCGGGGCCTTCCTTGGCGCCGCCCGCCGCCAGCACAAGGATGGCGATGTCCTGGTCGTCTTCGATGAGCTTGTGGATTTCGTCCGCCGGCTTGCCCTCCCGCACCACGAGTTCGGGCTCGATGCCGAGTTTTTCGCGGATTTCCGTGGCATAGCCGTCGAGTGCGGCGCCCGCCGTCGCCATAGCCTCGTCGCGCATGATTTTCTCGACGCCCAGCCAGTGCTGGAAGTCGCTCGGCTCGATCACATAGAGCAGCACCAGAACGCCGCCTGTGCTTTGCGCGCGCTTTGAGGCGTAGGCCACCGCACGCTCGCATTCGGGCGTATCGTCGATGATCGCCAGGAATTTGCGGCGGTGGCCGGCTTCCCGGCTCAGGCGTTTCGAAACCATCGGAGCGTCCCCCAGCTGCTGCCGCAATCTGCCACTCGCCAGGCCGGGCGGCAAGCGGAGCCGAAATGACCTTCGGTCAGCCGAGCAGCCCGACGATCTCGCGCACCGATTTCATCGTCGCCTCGGCGAGAACGCCGGCGCGTTCGCCACCATCCTTCAGCACCGCGTCGACATGAGCGGTATCGGCCGAAATACGCCGCATCTCGCCGGCGATCGGCGCGAGTTTCTCGACCGCCAGATCGGCCAGCGCCGGCTTGAACTCAGAAAACTGCCGGCCGCCGAACTCGGCCAGCACCTTCTCCTTCGTGATTTCGGCAAGTGCGGCATAGAGCACCACCAGGTTTTCCGCTTCCGGCCGCTCCTTCAGGCCGTCGATTTCGGAGGGCAGGCCGTCCGGATCGGTCTTGGCCTTGCGAATCTTCTTCGAGATCGTCTCGGCGTCGTCGGTCAGATTGATCCGCGACAGGTCGGACGGATCGGATTTCGACATCTTCTTCATCCCATCGCGCAGCGACATGACGCGCGGGGCAGGCCCTTCGATCAGCGGCTCGATCAGCGGGAAATAGCCGTGCACCGTCTCCTCGCCCACCATGGTCTCGACGCCGATGCCCAACTCCGCAATGCGGGCGGAAAAGTCGTGGTTGAACTTTTGCGCAATCTCGCGCGTCAGCTCGACATGCTGTTTCTGGTCGTCGCCGACGGGCACATGGGTGGCGCGATAGACCATCATGTCGGCCGCCATCAGCGTCGGATAGGCGAACAGGCCGACGGACGCGTTCTCACGGTCCTTGCCGGCCTTGTCCTTGAACTGCGTCATCTTGTTCAGCCAGCCCATGCGCGCCACGCAGTTGAACACCCAGGCAAGCTCGGCGTGCTGCGCCACGCGGCTCTGGTTGAAGACGATGTGCTTCTTCGGGTCGATGCCCGCCGCCAGAAACGCCGCGGTCACCTCGCGCGTCGCCTTCATCAGTTCGGCCGGTTCCTGCCATGTGGTGATCGCATGCAGGTCGACCACGCAATAGATGCAGTCATGGCTGTCCTGTAGCTGCACGAAGCGGCGGATCGCGCCGAGATAATTGCCGAGATGGAGGTTGCCGGTCGGCTGGACGCCGGAAAAGACGAGCGGCTTGAAGGCGGTCATGCAAAAAATCCTCGTGGCTTGTGGAGGGCCGTTTCGAAGCGTGATCCCAAAAAGTTGCAGACTTTTTGGATGAGATCATGCGGCTAAGATGAGCATGATCCCGAACCGAAGGTCAGCGCAGCAAAAAGTTGCAGACTTTTCGGAAAAGATCATGTGGCTAAGAAATGCGCGGCGAAATCGAAGCGCCTTATGGCCGAGCATGCGACCTGGATCAAGGTGTCCCCACAAATCCCATGGCGCTACATGTTGACCGAAAGCTGTAGATGGGTGTATCCACACTATGGAGGATATTCATGGCCATCAACATCACTAATCAGGAAGCCGACAAACTGACCCGCACCTTGGCTCGCATCGAGGGCGTCGGCCTCACTGAAGCCGTTGTTATCGCGATGAACGAGGCTCTGGCGCGGCGACGCAATCAGGAGACGCCGCTGGAAACGGCGGCGAGGCTCCGGGCCGAGTTGGGCATTCAATTGAGCAAGCGTGCGCGCATCCCTCTACCTCGTGCCATCTATGACGAATTTTCGGGTGAGGAATGATGTTCGTCGATGCGGCAGCCATAGTCGCCATCCTGAGTTACGAGCCTGAAGCCAAACGCTGTGCGGACGCGATTGCAGAAGCTGCAGAACCGTTCACATCGGCCATTGCGGTATGGGAAGCGGCGATGGCGCTTTCCCGACCGGAAAAGCTCCGCGTTCCCATCGATTCGAGCGCCACTCTTGTCAGGCGATTTCTCGACGAGAGAGCTGTCGCTGTTCGTGACCTTCCCCCACCGGAAGAAGCAGTGTCGCTGTCCGTGGAAGCAGCATCGCGTTTCCGCAGCGATGCGATGCGACTCAACATTGCCGACTGCTTCCACTACGCTTGCGCAAGACACTATGCCGTGCCGATCTTGTCGACGGCAGACGAGTTTCGCCTCACTGACCTTCGGACGGTTCCGTAGGCTGCGCCGCATCTGCCTTCGCGCGCTTCACGCTGCGCCTGAGCATCCCGATATCCGCGCCGCCCGTGCCGAAAGCCACGCCGAAATAGATGACCATGGCCCCGCCGATCATCCCGGCCAGCGCCAACGCCTGCACGTAGAAGGGCGACGCTGAAGCCAGATGTGGCTCCAGCCGGCCGGCCGCGAACCAGAGCGCCCCCGCCATCACCCCTGCCGCGAGAATGAGACGGGGCAGCCGCAAGAGCAGGCCGCTGTCGCCGCCCCAGTGCCCGCGCCAGACCAGCGTGCCCAGGAGAAGCACTGTGTTCGCCCAGCCAGAGATGGCGGCTGCCATCGCAATGCCCGGCGCCCCCATCGACGGGAACAAGGTCAACGCCACCGAGACGTTGAGCGCCACCGACACCCCTGCGAAAAGCATCGGCGTGCTTGTGTCTTCGCGTGCGAAGAAGCCCGGCATGAACGCCTTGATCAGCACGAAGGCCGGCAGACCGAGGGCGAAGATGGAAAGCACCGCCGAGACGACCGCAGTATCGGCGGGCGTGAAGGCGCCACGCTCGTAGAGCACGCGCACGATGGGCTCCGATATCACCAGCAGCGCCGCAGCTGCTGGCAGCGTCAGGAACAGCGTGAACTCGACCGAACGGTTCTGGATATTTGCGGCGTCTATCATGTGGCCGGCCCGCAGCGCGCGCGCCAGTTCCGGCAGGAGCACGACGCCTACCGCGACCCCGACGACACCGAGAGGCAGCTGATAGACCCGGTCGGCAAGATTGAGCGACGCCACGGCGCCGTCTCGTCCCGATGCGATCGCGGTGCCGATCAGCGTGTTGATCTGAGTGATGCCGCCGGTGATGGCGGCCGGCAGCGCCAGCCACAGCAGTCGCTTGACATTCGGCGTCAGGCGCGGCCGGCGCAAGCCGATCCGCATGCCCGCGTGACGGGTTGCCGCCCAGACGATCGCGAGTTGAACGAGGCCAGCGGCCAGCACGCCCCAGGCGAGCGCCTCGCCCACCACTTGCCCGTCCGCGCCCCGGTACCAGACTACGGAAAGGATGCCGACCAGGATCACATTCAGGAAGACCGGGGCGATCGCGGCGGCGAAATAGCGCCTGAGCGAGTTGAGCATGCCCGCCATCATCGCACCGAGCGACATACAGATGAGGTAAGGGAACATGATCATCGCGAGCGTGACGGTCATGCCGAGCTTTTCCGGGTCGTCGGCGAAGCCCGGCGCGATGGCGTAGCGGATGACGAAGGGCATCGCCAGTTCCATGACGATGGTCAGCGCCAGCAGGATGCCGAACAGGACGCCGAAC
>JBGTLX010000188.1:0-8411 GCA_041743855.1 Rhizobiaceae bacterium
GAGTGACAGCTTTTCATATAGCGGAGAGCCGCCGCGGCGAGACTCGTTGGCAAAGAAACGGTAGTAGTGAGCGCTTGTTTCAAAAACCGCCATAATGCGAACCCGGTAAACAACAAATGGCCTGGCTGTGGATCGTATCAGCTATTGCTTTATTGCTCGCAACCCAGCCGGTCAAGGAACCGAGCGAGCGATTGACTTTTGCGCGTGCGAATTCTTGCAAGGCAGACGGACGAAGTGAAACCATGAATGCAGCTTCTGAACATACCATGATTGACGGTGTCTTTCGCGATGAATCGCGCGACCGTATGGTACCATATCGACTTTATGCCCCAGCATTTCTCGCCGGCGTTTACCCCGTGATTCTTGTTTCCCACGGCATCGGCGGATCGCGCGAGTCGATGCCTTATCTCGGGCGACGCCTGGCCGAAAGCGGATATGTGACGGTGCATTTGCATCACCCGGGCACGGACAATTCGGTCTGGCAAGGCGCTACCTCTCTTCCAGATGTCTACCGCGCCCTTCGTGAGGCCATGTGGGATGCCAATGCCGCGCGGGCACGATTTCAGGACGTGCCGTTTGCGGTCCGCCAGCTTGCGCGCCTGAACCGGGAGGGACTGCTGGCCGGGCACCTGGATCTGACGTGCATCGGAATGGCTGGACACTCTTATGGAGGCGTCTCAACGATGGTTGCCGCCGGTCAGAGAATGGGACCGGGCGGGCAATGGTTTTTCAAGGAACCCAGTATCCGGGCTGGTCTGGTCATGAGCCCGAACATACCAATTCAAGGTGGCGACCTTGCAGCCCTTTACCGAGATATCGGAATCCCGCTCTTTCACATCACAGGTACGAAAGACGGTAATGCGGTGCCCGGCAACAAGGAATTTGATCCGATACAGCGGACCCTGCCTTACGAGGCGCTGGCGATCCCTGATCAATATCTGCTCGTTCTGGACGGTGCTGGCCACAATGTTTTCTCCGGATTGGAACACGGACCACACGCACACGGCCCCGAGAAACAGACCCGTTACACGCGCGCGGTCCAGGACGGGGCGGTGTTGTTCTTCGATGCCTATCTGAGGGGGAATAAGGCGGCTCTCGCGGCGCTTCGCCATACGTTTCAATCCAAGCTGGAGACTACCGATCGATTTGAATGGAAATAGCTGACGGACCGTCCGCTGCCTCGTGTGGTTCTCGCTTCTGTCGGCCATCACGTTCCGCTGTGCCGCATGATTATCCGGGCGTCACTGACGGGGACCAGCCAGCCGTCGCGGAATGATCTACGTGAAGTCGGTAACGGATTTCGGCGTCTCGAACCGTTCGAGCCGGCCGAGGCCTCCAGACACATCGCTCCAGCGCTCGATATCGAAGTCGATCACGACAAGTCCCGCCGTCGGGTATTTTCGTCGAAGCGGGGAAAGGGCGGATCGGCTTTCCTGTCCAACGAGCGTGAGGGCCAGTTCCTGGAAGGCCGGATTGTGCCCGACGAGGAGCAGTGCGTGGACATCCGGTCCCGTTTGCCTGATCACGTCGAGGATTGCATGCGCCGAAGCTTCGTAGATGCGGGCATCGTCGCGCTCAGCGATATTCTGCCCGAATGCGGCCCGTGCGAGTTCCCAGGTTTCCCGAGCGCGGCGCGCAGTGGAAACGATAGCCAGATCGGGCAGAAGTCCCTCCTTCGCCATATATGCGCCCATCAGCGGACTTGCCTGTCGTCCGCGCTCTGCAAGCGGACGCACATGGTCGTCGACGCCATCGGGCCAATCCGATTTGGCGTGGCGCAGAAGCATCAACCGGCGCATCGATGTTTGTCCGCGCTCAGACATTGCGCCATCTTCCATGATACACGCCCCTCGTTGGCACGGGCTTCCATGTTCCGATATAGGGAAACTTACCTATGTCTCAATCCTCGCGACGCACGGATGACGGCGGCAATATCAAGCTGGCTCCGGCCAGTCCGATGCCGCCGGTGAGACGGTATCCGACGCTGCCGAAGCGTCTGTCGAGAGTGCTTCGGCCAGACAATCGCACCCGACCGCCGAAATCGAGTTCAAGCTCCTCTGAAGGCGGCTGACACTACGCCTAAGCCGAGGTTCGGCTAATTGCTCGTGATGACGCGAACCGGATGCCCGCTCAAGTTCGCTGCCGGATATCGGACGTTCTCCGGCCCGGCATTCTTATCCCAAAACGCCATTGATGCACCTGGCTTGCATGGAAGCGGACGCTAGACAGCCACGCGCTTCGCCCAGAAGCCGGTCTCCTCGCAACCTTCCCGTCTTCCCGCGGAATTAGCTCAGTGTCCGAACTCGGATGGGAAATGGCGAAAGTGCCGAAAACGGAGCAGCGAGGATCGCCTTCTTTGGCTAGGGTACTGGGATGTATTTCGTGTCGCCGCTCCGCTAAGCTGCAGATCAAGGAGTTCAGCATGGAACGCCGGCTGGCCGCGGTCCTTGCCTTCGACATGGTAGGCTATTCCCGGCTCATGGGGGTGGACGAGCAAGGAACGCTCGCCGCGCTCAAGCGACATTACCGCACGATATTCAATCCCAGAGCTCATCAATATGGCGGGCGCGTCGTCAAGACGGTAGGCGATGGCGCTCTGGTAGAATTTCCGAGCGTCGTGGATTCCGTCCGATTTGCAATCGAAGTCCAGTTCGCCCTGGAGCGGGAGAACGCCGGGAGAGAACAAGACGCGCAAATCAGATACCGGATCGGCATCAATATCGGGGACATAGTCCTCGAAGATGGAGACATCTTCGGCGATGGCGTGAACATCGCGGCGCGCTTGCAGGAATTCGCCGAACCAGGCGGCATCTGCCTAGCTGGTTCCACTCTTGAACACGTCAAAGGGAAGCTCGACCTCCTGATCCAGCCTTTGGGCGTGAAGCAGGTCAAGAATATCGCCGAGGCCATTCCTATCTACAAGGTGGCGCTTGACGAGAAGGCGCGGGCGCTGCTTACCCCGCCCGTTTCGCTGGCTCGTTCCGGGCGGGGGCGGCTGGCCGCCGCGATTGCCGTTGTCGTCGGGCTGCTGGTTGCAGCGGGAGCCGGAGCCTGGCTGTGGGGATCGCGGGAGACCGATCCGATCGCGATGGAGCGCTTCGCATATCCACTCCCCGACAAGCCCTCGATCGCGGTGCTCCCCTTCATCAATGTCGGCGCCGACGCAGAGCAGGATCATCTGACGATGGGCCTCACCGATGATCTGATCACAGAGTTGTCGAAGGTCGCCGGTCTGTTCGTCATTGCGCGCCATTCCGTCTTCGCCCGCAAGGATACCGCCCGGAATATCCAAGAGGTGGCGACCGAACTTGGCGTCCATTTCGTGCTCGAAGGAACGTTGCAAAGGACTGACGCGCGCGTTCGGATCAATGTGAGCTTGATCGATGCGCTCACAGGCGCTTCGATGTGGGCGGAACGCTACGACCGCCAGTATGCCGATATCTTCGCGGTTAGAGACGACGTCGTCCGGCACATCATATCCGCCCTTGCTGTCAAACTCAGCAAGGCCGAGCGTGAACTGCTAGCCCAACTCCCAACCGATAACCTCGAAGCGTATGACTATTATTTGCGGGCTGAGAAGGAAGGTTTCCTGTACAGCGACGTCCAGACTTACCGCCGCAGCCTTTCCTTCTACCAGCGCGCGATCGATCTGGACCCCGGCTTCGCGGCGGCGCATGCAGGGATTGCCAGAGTAGCCGTCGATGTATGGCGCAATGACTACAATCTGATCTGGTCGGGGGCAGTGGCGCGCAAGATCGCCTATGACGCGGCAGGGCAGGCCCTTCGGCTCGACCCCAAAAACGCGCGTGCGCACACCGTCCTGGCGCTGATCCAACTCGTCGACGGACGGCATGCCGAAGCAGTCGACTCGGCGCGCCGCGCCGCCACCGCGCAGCCGAACGATGCGGAGGCGCTCGCCAACCTAGCCTTGGTGATGGCGCATACGGGAGACTGGGCGTCGGGGAAGCAGGAGATCGGCAAGGCAATCCGGTTCGATCCAGCGCCCGCGGCCAGTTTCCAACTCCTCGCGGGGGTGACGCTATATACGGCGCGTGACGATGAGCGTGCGATTGTGCTCCTGGAAGCTGCGCGCGAGCGCATGCCTAATAACGAGGCGGTCTCTGAATATCTGGCGGCCGCTTATGCGCATCAAAATGAGCTAGAAAAGGCCGCTCGGTCAGCCGTCGAGTTGCAAAAGCTGTTCCCAGACAGCAATCTCACTTACTACGGTTATCTCTATGACTACTGGCGCGAGGAAGATCGACTGCGTCATCTGGACGGCCTTCGTCTGGCAGGCATTACCGAATGGCCGTTCGGCTTCAAGGGTCGTGAAGCGGACCAACTCCGGGGAGGACAACTTCGGGAAATCGTCAGTAACCAGAGCTGGGTGGGAAAGCACAAGAACGGGACCGGGTTCGTTCAGTATTTTGACGGCGCCGGGAATACTGCCTACCGCAGCGAGCACACCAATATCACCGGCGAGGTTGAAGTGCGCGACGACCAGCTCTGCGAACAGTTCGAGGGGTATTTCATGGATCGGATGGCGTGCGGATATGTCTACCGCACTGCCGATCGCGCGGCCGACAGGCAATACATCCATGTGTCGCCGCAATCACTGAAATTTTTCTCGCTGGCGAAGCCCTGAGACTGGGCGCCTGGCTGTTGCGCTATCACTGCCAGTTCGTCTGCCTTTTCTCGGCTACCAGTGTCTGTGCCACCTCGGGCCAGTACTTTTGCGAGTCGACGACCTTCGAGGGATTTTTGGCAAAACCATCAGCAGCCCCAGGATCGTAATTCAGGTAAAGCTTGCCGTCGATTATACGCCAGGCTTTCGGATCGATGTTGGTCGTGATCGTACCGAGTGAAACCCCATCCGCGCAGTGGCCTCCATACTGAGGCGCATATTTCAACGGCTCCCGGATGAAAAGATCCCGGTTTGTGGCGGTTGCAAAATGCCAGGTTGCCCCCAGCCAATGATGAGAGAACGTTTCGGACCCTTCGACTGCCTTGTTTTCGGTGAAGTAGGCGACCGGATCGTAGCCCCTAATGGCCACGTCTCCGAAATAGCCCGTGTTCACAACCTCCGCTTCCTGAGCCTGTGAGAAGGACACAAATGTCAGAAGGGCGATGGCGAGACCCGTCGCTCCGAAGGTGGTTTTCTGTAGCGTTGAAGCTATACCGGCCATCTCATCCTCCTCTTGCTCCAAGGCCTCGGGCCCGAGCCAAAATTTCACTGCCGCTTGGAGCATTCTTTATAGAGCCATTCACCGACAAGATCGGCTTTTTGGCACGCTGCGCCCGCCTTCATCAGAAGACCAGCGGCATCCCAATGCTCGCGCCAGCCAGCCTGGGTTAGTGGCGTGTAGCCGTTTCGCTCCTGAGCCGCGATGTCCGCCTTGGCCTCCAACAGAAACTTCACGACGGGTGCATGACCCTCTTCCGCCGCTGCATGCAATGGTGACATCTTGAAGAGGTTGTCGCTGTCGTTGACCAAAGCTCCTTTGGACACCAGCAACTCAACGACCTGCAGGTTTCCAACATATGCCGCCGCGTGCAGCGCGGTCAGCCCCCTTTTGTTACGAACGGTAATGTCTGCACCGCGCTCGAGAAGCAGCGTGACGATGTCTGTGCGTCCTTCGACAGCAGCGATTAGCAGGGGCGGTTCACCGGTGGGATCGGGTTCTGCGAGGTTCGTACCGTTGTCCAGCAACCGCGTTACTTGTGTGATTTCACCTTGTTTCAGCGCATCGTGCAACGGACCAGCGAAAGCTGCAGAGGCCCCAAAGAAAAGCCCAGCCAGAAACGTGCTGTAGTACGTCATGACACCCTCCGCCCCCCACATAAGCCACTACGGGCGGAAACACGCAAAATACCACGATTGACTAATGAAGACCAACGAAATCCAAGTTCTTCTGCACCAAAGCCAGAAGCTGGTGGCACCAGTGGTTGCAAAAAACCCTGGCGACTGACATCGCGGGTCTGGCGCTTCAATCAATTCATCGACCAGAGGCTACCGACGAGTTCTGCCCGACCCCGTGCCATGTTCTCTCGCGGCGGCGGAGATCACATGCCGTTGCGCGGGATTTCGTGCGACCAGTCGACGCGATGGAACGGCGTGTCGCCATCCCGGCATTCGACATGGGCTGTCAGCCTGAAATGCGTCGCGGTCGCCGTCATCTCGGCATTCGTCGTGATCCGCACAGCCCAATCGCCTCGTTCCAGTCTGCTGTCCTGCGTCATGGTCGCCTTTGCGGTTAGCGGGTTCGTCGGGTCGATTGCATAGATCCGCTCCGAGATGTCGCCCAATTCGATGCCGGTATCGTCCAGGCGGATGCGGCCGACCGGCCCGAAAACCCCGCCATCGATATAGACGCGGTGAGATATCGCGCCATCCTTCAGATCGGTTGAAAAACCGCGCTCCAGTGTTCCGCTGCGCATTTTGGTTATGCGGCGCGGCGCGGCCGGCGGCTCGGGAAGGGGACGCGGGTCGGGCGCGCCGGTCTCGACCCGCAGGGGCAGTTCAAGCTTGGAGCGCCCCGACGCCAGAGTAAGCGTGACGGGCTCGGGCGAGGGCCAGCAAACGGGCCAGTAAGTTGACGAAATATGCAGCACCAGCCGGTGACCTGCAGGCACTCGCCATGCCATGGCGTGCAGGGGAAAGCTCACCTCCATCTCTTCGCCGGGCGTCACGGGTTCAGGAGTTTTTGCGCCATTGCGATGGTTGAGGTTCATGAACCCTCGCGTGATCAGCGACTGCGCCCCGTCCGGGGCCTCGTCGGCCAGCACGGCGGCGACAAAGGCCTGGGGCCTGTCCGCCGAAAGGCGCAGGGTCAGGCGCGTCTGTCCGAGAATGTCGATGGGTGCATCGAGCGGAGCCGAGCGAAAGCCAAGAGCGCCGCCCGCGTCGATGCGGCAGTCGGCCGGGAGATCGCCCTCGGTTGCGAATGAACACAGATCGCCCGCCGCCGCGCCGTATGTCTGGGGCGAGCAGATCGTCAGAGGCACCCCCCTTGTCTCCGCCCTCCCGGCAAGAGCGCCCGTGTTCAGCCAGAGTTGACGAGCTTTCACATTCGGCGAAGGCCATTGTTCCTCTTCCACCCAACGTCCCTCGCGCGTCTCGCGAAAGCTTTCGGGCGGGGCGCTGTCTTGCATGAAAAACCGCAGGCGGGGCTCGTCCATGATGCCGGTGTCGATCCCTTTCAGCCAATGATCCCACCAGCGCAGCGCTTCGGCCACGAAATCGACCTTTGGTTCGGGGATACCCTCATGCGGGTAAAGATGGGCCCACGGGCCCATTAACACCTTGCAGGGGGCCTTGAGATGCTCGGCAATCCGGAACGGCGTGTCACGAAACAGATCGGCCCAGCCGCCGAAGAAATAAACCGGCACTTTGATGGCGTCGTAATCCTCGCAGACCGAGCCATGCGTCCACTGCGCATCGCGCGTCTGGTGCCGCAGCCATTTTTCCGGCCAGAAGCGCATGCCGTCGAGCCGTTCGCGCCACATCTCGCGCCAGCACTCGCCGACGATCTCGGGATCGGGTGGCAGCGCATTGTAGAGCTGCATGATGACGCCCCACCAGAAATTGTCGTTCAGAAGCACGCCGCCGGAAAAATGGATGCATTCGGCCCAGCGGTCGTCGGTGCCCATCACGGGAATGATGGCCTTCAGCGCAGGCGGCTGCATCGCGGCGACCTGGAACGAATTGTAGGCGCCCCAGGACTTCCCCATCATCCCGACATTTCCGTCGCACCAGGGCTGTGCTGCGATCCACGCAATCACGTCGCAGGCGTCGTCAAGCTCCTGTTGGAGGTATTCGTCATGCAACACCCCGTCGCTCTCGCCCGAGCCGCGCATGTCCACGCGCACGGCGGCGTAACCCGCAGCGGCAAAGCGCGGATGGGTAGCTTCGTCGCGCACGCGGGTGCGGTCCCGGCGGCGATAGGGGATGTATTCGAGGATGGCCGGGACCGGCGTTGCCTCTGCGTCTTTTGGCATCCAGATGCGCGCGGCGAGGCGCGCGCCGTCGGGCATCGCGATCCAGACGGTTTCAAAATGGCGGATTGCGGCTGTAGTGTCGGACATTGGAACGCTCCCTGGGCGCCAGGTCAATTTTCCGCCGGATTGTGGCAGGCGAAACGATGTGCCTCCCCCGACGAAGTATAGGCCGGGAAAATCTTGTGGCACGGCTCCACCGCGAAAGGACAGCGCGGATGAAATTCGCAGCCAGGCGGCCGGTGGAACAGGCTCGGCACGTCGCCTTCGATCTCCAGGCGGTCATGGACGGCGTCCGGGCCAGGCGTAGGATTGGCGGAGAGCAGGGCAGCCGTATAGCGGTGCCGCGGCCGCGCGAAGACATCGGCTGTCCGGCCCTCTTCCACGATGCGGCCGAGATACATGACGGCGACGTG
>JBGTLX010000189.1:0-3096 GCA_041743855.1 Rhizobiaceae bacterium
CGGCGGGCCGATCGTGACGGCGGGCGGGGTGGCCTTCCACAGCGGCACGCTCGACTATTACGTGCGCGCCTTCGACGTGACCAACGGCAACGAGCTTTGGCGCGAAAGGCTGCCGGCGGGCGGTCAGGCGACGCCGATGACCTATCAGGGCGCGGACGGGCGGCAATATCTGGTGGTTGTCGCCGGCGGACATGGATCGACAGGTACCAAGGCCGGCGATTCGATAATCGGCTACGCTTTGCCGCAGTGATTTCCACCGTCGCCGCATCATGCGGCTGAGCGTGACAATTGGGACGAATCGACTGACAACAGGGACAATCCGATCGAGGTCAGCCCTCCCGGCCGCCGTTTTCAGGAAGGCTGTGTTGCCGTCTTGCCTGTTGGCGGGCGGCTGCACGGGAATTCAATCCGCGCTCGATCCGGCGGGTTCGGAAGCTTCCGATGTCGCAACCCTGTTCTGGGTGATGGCGGTCGGTGGGGCCGTCATCTGGGCCATCGTCGTGGGGCTGCTCGTCTATGCGAGCCGGACGCGGCGGAGGATC
Organism: Rhizobiaceae bacterium; assembly: GCA_041743855.1. Classification (GTDB taxonomy): domain Bacteria; phylum Pseudomonadota; class Alphaproteobacteria; order Rhizobiales; family Rhizobiaceae; genus JBGTLX01. Next base: position 543 of record JBGTLX010000189.1, read on the forward strand.
TACAGCGAGCTGGCCGCGGGCCGGCTGATCCTGTTGGGTGGGGTCGCATTCCCGGTGACAGTACTGGCGTTCCTGCTCGGCTACGCGTTCTGGACGATGCCGGGTTTGCGGCCGCTCCCCGACCCGGCGGCGGCGTCCACCGCCTTGCGCATCGAGGTCACCGGCGAGCAGTTCTGGTGGCGGGTAAGCTACCGCCGCGGTGAAGCCGGCGCACTGGTGGCGGCGGCCAACGAAATCCGTCTGCCGGTCGGCGAACGCGTCGAGTTCGTCCTGGAAAGCAGCGATGTCATCCATTCCTTCTGGATCCCCTCGCTCGGCGGCAAGATGGACATGATTCCCGGCCGCACCAACCGCCTGTCGCTGCAGGCGACGAAGGCCGGTGTGTTTCGTGGCCCATGCGCCGAATATTGCGGCACCTCGCATGCGTTGATGGCGTTCACCGCCGTGGCCATGCCGCCCGCCGACTTCGAGGTCTGGCTGGCGCAAAAGGCCGTCCCGTCGTCCGGCGTGGCTGCTCCGGGTCAGGCGGCTTTCCTCGGCAATGGCTGCGGCGCATGCCATACTGTCCTGGGCACCGACGCGCGCGGCGTCATCGGCCCCGATCTGTCCCACATCGGCTCGCGCGAGACGCTGGGCGCGGGCATCCTGCCCAACACCGAAGCAACGCTGGCGCGCTTCATCGCTCGCCCCGACGCGTTCAAGCCGGGGTCGAAAATGCCGGCCTACGCCATGCTGCCGGACGAGGAACTGCGCTCCATCGCCGCCTGGCTGAAGGGGCTGCGATGAGCCAGGTAGCACTGCCCGTGGTCCGCAAGGCCGAGCGCGAGGCGCAGGACGAGCGGCTGCGCGCCGTCTGGGCAAAGCCCACCGGCTGGCGTTATTGGACGTCGGTCAACAACAGCCAGGTCGGCCTCTGGTACGCGGCGGGCGCCTTCGCCTTCATGCTGTTTGCCGGCGTGCTGGCGCTGCTGGTCCGCACGCAACTCGCCGTGCCGAACAACGATTTTCTGCCGGCCGACTTCTTCAACCAGGCTTTCACGCTACACGGCACCGTGATGATGTTCCTCTTCGCGGTGCCGATCTTCGAAGCCGTGGCCATCTTCCTGCTGCCGCCGATGCTCGGCGCGCGCGAACTGCCGTTCCCCCGGCTCGGCGCGTTCGGCTTCTGGAGTTTTCTGCTCGGCGGCGTCTTCGTCTGCGGCTCGATCTTCTTCAACGCCGCGCCCTCGACCGGCTGGTTCATGTATCCGCCGCTCGCCACCGACAAGGAGTTTTCCGGCATCGGCGCCGACATCTGGCTGCTCGGCCTGTCCTTCATCGAGGTGGCCTCGATAGCCGCCGCCGTCGAACTGATCGTCGGCGTCATGAAATGCCGCGCGCCCGGCATGCGCATCAATCTTATGCCGCTGTTTGCCTGGTATCTGCTCATCGTCGCCGGAATGATCCTGTTCGCCTTTCCCCCGCTGATCGCCGGCGACCTTCTGTTCGAAATGGAGCGGATGTTCGACTGGCCGTTCTTCAATCCGGACCGCGGCGGCGATCCGCTTTTATGGCAGCATCTGTTCTGGATATTTGGCCATCCGGAAGTTTACATCATCTTCCTGCCGGCCATCGCGCTGATGGCGATGATCGTGCCGACCTTCGCGCAGCGGCCGATCGTCGGTTATTCGTGGATCGTGCTCGCCGCCGTCGGCACCGGCTTCCTGTCCTTCGGCCTATGGGTCCACCACATGTTCGCGACCGGCCTGCCGCAAATCTCGCTGGCCTTCTTTTCCGCCGCCTCCGAGGCTGTGGTGATCCCCACCGGCGTGCAGATTTTCGTGTTCATCGCCACGATGCTGGCCGGGCGGGTTCTATTCTCCGTGCCGATGCTGTTCGGGGCCGGGGCGTTGGCGATTTTCGTCATCGGCGGGCTGACCGGCGTCATGGTGGCGCTGGCGCCGTTCGACTGGCAGGCGCACGACACCTATTTCATCGTCGCCCACCTGCACTACGTGCTGATCGGCGGCATGCTGTTCCCGGTCACCGCCGGCATCTACTATTACTATCCGCTCCTCAACGCCAGGAAGCTGTCCGACCGCCTCGGCAAGATTGCGTTCTGGCTGATGTTCGTCGGCTTCAACGTGGCCTTCTTTCCGATGCACCTGACCGGCCTGCGCGGCATGCCGCGGCGCGTCTTCACCTATCCGGAAGGCATCGGCTGGGATTGGCTCAACCTGATCTCGACCATCGGCGCTTTCATCTTCGCCGCGGGTTTTCTCGTCGTCGTCCTCGATGTGCTGCGGCCGAAGCACAGGCAGCCGAGCGGCCAGACCAATCCCTGGAATGCGGGCACGTTGGAGTGGATCAACGATCCGGAGGAAAACTGGGGCGTGCGCTCGGTGCCGATCGTCTCCAGTCGCTATCCGCTGTGGGACCAGAAAAACCTCGCGCGCGACGTCAATGACGGCCGCTACTACCTGTCCGACGCCGAGGAAGGCCGCCGCGAAACGCTGGTGACATCGGTGCTCGACGGCGAGCCGATCCAGTGCCTGCGCGTGCCCGGTAACGCCTA
>JBGTLX010000190.1:0-5131 GCA_041743855.1 Rhizobiaceae bacterium
GCTCGACCGAAATCGCGGTGCGCACGGCGCCGCCCAATTCGCCGGCGACCTGCTCGACGCGGTCCTGCTGCGCCGTCGCCGGCGTAAACGAGGCCTCGGCCTGCCGACGCTGGTCCGAAGGCGCGACATTCGGGTCCGGCAGATCGCCGCGCGGCACGGTCGGGTCGAGTGGATGGATATAGGGATACGAAGCCGGCGGCACGTAGGGCAGCGAGCCGAGCGGCAGGCGGTAGCCGACCGGCGAATCGCCCGGCACAAGGAACAGCCGGCCGCGCCGCGTGGTCCATTTTTCCGACTTCCAGCGGCGGCCGGCGGCCTGGCTGTTCCAGCGCTGCACCGGCAGCACATAGCCGGAGGGTTTCGTCAGCCCGCGCTCGAAGACGCGTGCCATGCGGCTGCGCTCCTCGGGGTCTTCCAGCTTCGAGTTCGACGGGTCGACATTGTCCGGCAGTCTGCCTTCCTTGAGCAGCCATTCGCCGGGGTCTTCGTACGCTTCCGCGACCATCTCGGTCTCGATGCCGAGTTCGGCCGCGATTGTCGTCAGCAGCTTTTGGGCGTCCTCCGGGCTGGTTTGCCCCTCGGTTTTTTCGCGCGCGATCAGATCCGGGTCGGTCCAGACCGGCTCGCCGTCGGCGCGCCAGTAGAGAGAAAAAGTCCAGCGCGGCAGGGATTCGCCCGGATACCATTTGCCCTGGCCGTAATGCAGAAAACCGTTCGGCGCGAAGCGCTCTCGCAGTTTTCTGATCAGGACATCCGCTTTTTCGCGCTTGGTCGGGCCGACGGCGGCGGTGTTCCATTCCTCCGCTTCGAAATCGTCGATCGAGACAAAGGTCGGCTCGCCGCCCATGGTCAGCCGCACGTCCTCGGCCTTCAGCACGGCGTCGACCTGATTGCCGAGCGCGTCGAGCGCCGCCCAGGATTCGTCGGAGAAGGGCTTTGTGATGCGCGGGTGCTCGGCGACGCGATCGACGCGCATTTCGAAGCCGAACTCGACTTCGGCGAAGCTCGCCATGCCGGAAATCGGCGCCGCGTTGCGGAAATGCGGCGTTGCCGCCAGCGGCACATGGCTTTCGCCGGTCAACAGGCCGGAGGTCGGGTCGAGGCCGATCCAGCCCGCGCCCGGAATATAGACCTCGCACCAGGCGTGCAGGTCGGTGAAATCGTTGCTCGTTCCGGCCGGTCCGTCGAGCGCGACGAGATCGGGCTTCAACTGGATCAGATAGCCGGAGACGAAACGCGCCGCGATGCCGAGATTTCTGAGCGCCTGCACCAGCAGCCAGCTTGAATCGCGGCAGGAGCCCTTTGCGGCGGCGAGCGTCTCCTCCGGCGTCATGACGCCGGTTTCCATGCGGATGATGTAGGCGATCTCGCGCTGCACCTGCGCGTTCAGGGCGACGTCGAGATTGACCGTGTGTGTGTGCGAGCGGTCTACCCGGCCGAGACAGGCGGTCAGCAGCGGCCCGGCCGGCTCCGGGGTGCGATAGATCGCCAGATCGCTGCTGATGTCTTCCGGATAATCGAAGGGAAAGCTTTCCGCCGACGGTTCGACGAAGAAATCGAACGGATTGTAGACCGTCATGTCGGCGACGAGGTCGACCTCGATCTTCATCTCGGTCACCGGCTCGGGAAAGACGAAGCGCGCCAGGAAATTGCCGTAAGGGTCCTGCTGCACATTGGCGAAATGGTTCTTCGGCGAAACCTTGAGCGAATGGCTCAACACCTTGGTGCGCGAATGCGGCGCGGGCTGCAAGCGGATCACCTGCGGGCCGAGGACGACCGGGCGGTCGTATTTGTAGTGCGTCAGGTGATAGACGGCGGCGAGAATTGCCATGTTGCCTCGTAAGACGGCGCTTGGTCAGGAATGCCGGCGGAGTTTTTCACGAGTTCCGAGCATTCTCCAAGCGCTTATTGCGCTGCGGCATGAAATCGGGCGGGAGAGCGCCCGCATCAGCCGGACACGAGTTCCGCCATGACGCCTCGGAATTTTTGCGCGATTGCGTCCCGCCGAGTGTGATGCCCGCTTTCGACCAGTTTTTTCCCGCGCACCCAGACGCAATCGATTTTTGCGCCATTGGAAAAAATCCACGCGTCGAGCAGGTCGTCGCCGGATTTCCCAGCAAGCGTCGGATGGGATGGGTCGAGCGAGACGAAATCGGCGGATGCGCCCTCGGAAAGGCCAGATCGACCGACGCCCAGCGCCGCGTTGCCGCCCGAAATCGCCGCATCGAATAGGGCGCGGCCGTTCGACTGGCCGGGCGCTGCAAGCACGTTGCGGGCGCGATGGGCCAGCCGCTGCGAATATTCGAGCTGGCGCAATTCGTCGGCGACGCCGATCAGCACGTTGGAATCCGAGCCGATGCCGAAGCGGCCGCCATGCTCGAGTAACAGTGGCGCGGAAAACGTGCCGTCGCCGAGATTGGCTTCCGTGATCGGGCACAGGCCCGCAATGGCGCCGCTTCTGGCCATGCTAACAGTTTCGGCGTCGAGCATGTGGGTGGCGTGGATCAGGCACCAGCGGGGATCGACCTCCGCATGGTCGAGCAGCCATTCGACCGGCCGCGCGCCCGACCATTTTACGCAGTCCTCGACCTCGCGCATCTGTTCGGCGACGTGGATATGGACCGGCCCGCCCGGCAGCATGGCCGCCACCGCCGCGAGTTCGGCCGGGGTCACGGCGCGCAGGCTGTGCGGGGCGACGCCTACGACTGCATCAGGTATCGAGTCAACGGCTTTCCGGCTCGATTCAAGCAGGCGAGCGAATCCGTTGAGATCGTTGATGAAACGGCGCTGGCCATCGTTTGGAGCCGCCCCACCGAAACCGGAATGCGCATAGAACACGGGCAGCAGCGTCAGGCCGATGCCGGTCGCATGGGCCGCAGCGGCGATCCGTCCGGCCATCTCGCCGATGTCGGCGTAAGGCTTTCCGTCGATGTCGTGGTGCAGATAGTGGAATTCGCCGACTCTGCTGAATCCGGCTTCCAGCATCTCAACATAAAGCTGCGCGGCAACCGCTTCGACCTGATCCGGCGTCATCGTCAGTGCAAAACGATACATGGTCTCGCGCCACGACCAGAAACTGTCCGCGGCCGGCCCGCGAACTTCGGCAAGGCCAGCCATGCCGCGCTGGAAGGCATGGCTGTGCAGATTCGGCATGCCGGGGAGGAGGATGGCATGCCGTTCGTCATCGGGCTGTGCGACGGTGCCGGTTTCGACCGAAACGATCGCGCCGTCCGCCACGCCAAGCCGGACATCGCCCTGCCAGCCGCCGGGCAGCAAAGCCTGTTGCGCGAAGATCGCTGTCACCCGATTATCTCCCCCGCTCTTCGGCATCTTGCGTCGAACATCGATATGTCTATACATAAGTCGCATCCACCTGAAACGGAAAGATGATGGGCGCTGACGCAACTCTCGCAACGACGCGCGTCTGGCGCAATGCGAGGCTTGCGACGCTCGCCGAAAAGCTGCCCGGACTTGGCGTCATCGAGCGCGGCGCACTTGTTTCGCGCGCGGGACGCATCGTCTTTGCCGGACCCGAGCAAGACATGCCGGCCGTTGCGGGCAAAGCCGAGATTATCGACTGCGAGGCCCGCTGGATGACACCCGGCCTGATCGATTGCCATACGCATCTGGTCCATGCCGGCAACCGCGCCAACGAGTTCGAGATGCGGCTGGCCGGTGCGACCTATGAGGAGGTGGCGCACGCCGGAGGCGGCATCGTCTCCTCGGTCAAGGCGCTGCGCGCGGCGAGCGAGGAAGAGCTTGTGCGCCAATCGCTGCCGCGCCTCGATGCGCTGCTCGCCGAAGGGGTCACGACCGTCGAGATCAAGTCGGGCTACGGGCTCGATCTCGAGAACGAGGGCAAGTCGCTGGGCGCGGCGCGGCGGATCGGCGAGGAGAGGGCGGTTACGGTTCGCACGACCTTTCTCGGCGCGCATGCGCTGCCGCCGGAAGCGAATGGCGACAAGGATGCCTATATCGGCAAGGTGGCCGACGAGATTCTGCCGGCCATCGCCGCACTCTGGCTGGCCGACGCGGTCGACGGATTTTGCGAAGGCATCGCCTTTTCCCCGGAGCAGATTTTTCGCGTGTTCGAGACGGCGAAGGCGCTTGGGCTGCCGGTCAAGCTTCACGCCGACCAGATGTCCAATCTCGGCGGGGCGGCGCTCGCGGCGCGCTTCGGCGCGCTGTCGGCCGACCATCTCGAATATACGGATGATGCCGGCGCGGCGGCGATGGCCAAGTCCGGAACGGTCGCGGTGCTGTTGCCCGGCGCGTTCTATTTCATCCGCGAGACGAAGAAGCCGCCGATCGACCTTTTCCGCAGGCACGGCGTGAACATGGCTGTCGCCACCGATTGCAACCCCGGCACATCGCCGCTGACCTCGCTGCTTCTGACCATGAACATGGCCGCGACATTGTTTTCCATGACCGTGGACGAATGCCTGGCCGGCGTGACGCGGGAAGCCGCGCGGGCGCTGGGCCTGCGGTACGAAACCGGCACGCTTGAACCCGGAAAATCGGCCGATCTCGCCATCTGGGACGTCGAAAGTCCGGCCGAACTCGTCTATCGCATGGGGTTCAACCCGCTGCATGCGCGCGTCTGGAGGGGGCAATGACCGAACTCGTTCTGAAACCGGGCAACGCCTCGCTTGCCGACTGGCACGCCATTTATCGCGGCGCGGTTCCGTCGCTGGACCCCTCATGCAAGCCCCTGATCGCCGCAAGTGCCGCCGCCGTCGCGCGCATCGTCGCCAAGGGCGAGCCGGTCTATGGTATCAACACCGGCTTCGGCAAACTCGCCAGCGTGCGTATCGAGGCGGGCGATCTCGAAACGCTGCAGCGCAACATCGTGCTCAGCCACGCCGCCGGCGTCGGCGAGCCGATGCCCGTCGCCATCGCCCGGTTGATGATGGCGCTGAAGCTCGCCAGCCTCGCGCAGGGCGCGTCGGGGATTGGGCCCGAGACGGTGGCGCTTCTCGAAGCGATGCTCGCGAAAGGCGTCATTCCGGTTGTGCCGGCCCAAGGATCGGTCGGCGCGTCGGGCGATCTCGCGCCGCTGGCGCACATGACCGCGGCAATGATCGGGGTCGGCGAGGTTTTTTCCGCGAAGGGCCGCGTTCCGGCCGCCGAG
>JBGTLX010000191.1:0-2346 GCA_041743855.1 Rhizobiaceae bacterium
CGCTGGCGACCGATTTGATCATCGGGACAGCGCCGCCCGAGCGCGCCGGTGCGGCGGCAGGCCTTGCGGAGACAAGCTCGGAGTTTGGCGGGGCGCTGGGGATCGCCATGCTCGGCAGCATGGTCACCGCGCTCTACCGCAGCGGCATGGAGGCGGCAGCGCCCAAGGGCGTGCCCGCCGCAAGCGCCGCCATTGCGCGCGATACGCTCGGTGGAGCAGTCGCCGAGGCAGCCAATGTGGGCGGCCTGGCGGGCGAAAGCCTGCTGATCGCGGCCCAGGGCGCCTATGCCCAATCGTTCCAGATTGCCATTCTGGTTTGCGCGGCCGTCGCGCTGGCGGCCGGCGTGGTTGCCGCCGTGCTACTCCGCCGCGTGCAGCCGCAGGCGGAGGAAAATCCGCCGCTGGCGGAGGAGTGTGCCGGCGCCTGAGCAGTTCAATCGAGGAACGGCTTGGCCTTCATAGTCGCGGGGATCGGCACGCCGAGGCGCTTAAGGATCGTCGGCGCGAGCTGCAACTGGTCGAGCAGGACATCCGGTTTCGGTCCCTTGCCCTTGCCGAAATAATAGAGCGCAAAATCCTGCATCTCGTCATCATGGCCACCATGATGGCCGCGATCCGTCTGGCCATGGTCGGCTGTCACGATCACCTCGTAACCGTCGGCTAGCCAGCGCGGCAGAAATGCCGCCAGCATCGCGTCCATGACGAACAGCGCATGATCCATCTCGCGGCAGTCATGGCCGAAGCGGTGGCCCATGGAATCGAGCGTGCAGGTGTGGAGGATGCCGTAGTCGATGCCGTGCCTTGCGGTCAGCATGGTCAGCGTGGCGAACAGATCGGCATCGCTCGGCGTCATTTGGTTGATGAGGTTGTAGCCGGTCATGGTGTGAAAGCGGCCATGCGTGATCGGCCCGGCCGGCTCGTCATATTCGATATCGCGGACGAGATCGAACGGATAGCGGTTGAAGAACTCCGACCAGTAGGAATGGGTGACCGCGCCGGTCTTGCCGCCCGCCTTGACGATTTCCGAAAAGACATCGGGCTGCCCGACACGGAAACGGATTTCGTTCGACAGGACGCCGTGGGTTTGGGGCGAGACGCCGGTGTGGATCGAGGCGTAGCAGCAGGCAGACGTCGACGGCAGCACGGAATGCATCTTCCACACACGCGCGTCGCCCGACTGAACCCAGCCTTCGAGGTTGCCCATGAATTTGCGCCAGTTGCGCCAGGGCAGGCCGTCGAGGACGATGAGCAGGAGTTTTGTCTGGAGGGGCATGGTGCTCAGTATTCGTTACGTCGGGCAATTGCGCGGATTTCGATGATGGTGCCTGGTGTGATCAGTTCGGTCACGCCGATCGCGGTCCAGGCCGGATAGGGATGGTGGATGACCTCATCCTTAACTTTGATGAATGTCGCGAGATGCCGCCGAAGCTCTACGTGATAGGTGGTCATTTCCACGATGTCAGAAAGTCCGAGTCCGGCGGCCGCGAGATTCTTTTCCAAGGACGCGAAGGCATCCCGGCACTGCGTTTTCGGGTCTGGAGAGACAGTGCCATCCGCGCGCGCATCCGTTTGGCCGGAGAAGAAAACGAATCCACCGGCTTCGATGGCCGGGGACAAATGCCACTCTTCGGGGTAGTGGGCGAACTCCGGCGCTGCCAATGGTTTCAACCGTTGCGCCTCGTTGTGACGAGCGTGTCTTTCCGCAAGGAACTCATCAAAATCGAATGGCATAGATTCTCCGCTCTCCTCGCCCTCGACTAAGGCGGCGCGCAGTCGGTCAACTTGCATCTCATGCCGTTCCAAGAGCCGAAGCGCCGCTCGAACGACATCACTGACGGACGCGTACCGGCCTTCCGCGACCAGTCGGTCCATGAACTTCGTAAAGTGCGATCCGAGTGAGAAGGATGTGTTCTTGGTCATTTGCCTATAATACCAAAGATTGGTATCGACGGCAAGCCGAGCACTTCGTCTCCACCCCCACCCCGCCTCGCAAACACCGCTGCGCGGTATCTGCTCCGCGACCCTCCCCACAAGGGGGAGGGTAAGGTGCTAATTCCCCGCGCTCTCCATGCGGCGGCCCTTGATCGCCTTTTCCAGCCAGCCGATCTCCATTTCGGGGACGGAGGACAGCAGCAGGTCTGTGTAGGCGTCGAAGGGTGGCGCCAAAACCTGGCTCTTCGGTCCGTAGCGCACGACCTCGCCGCGATACATGACGGCGATCGAATCGGCGATCGACTTCACCGTCGCCAGATCGTGGGTGATGAACAGGTAGGCTACGTCCTCTTCCTTCTGCAGGCCGAGCAGCAGCTTCAGGATGCCGTTGGCGACCAGCGGATCGAGCGCCGA
>JBGTLX010000192.1:0-3580 GCA_041743855.1 Rhizobiaceae bacterium
CGTTGGCCTTAGCATTTTCGTGCTGGCGCTTTGGCGGGTCTGGCTGCGGTTGACGCGCGGCGCGCCGGCGCTGCCGGAGAACGAGCCGCGCATCCTCAAATTCGCCGCCCATGCGACGCATGTCCTGATCTATGCGCTGATTATTGGCATGCCGCTGTCCGGCGCGACCGCCTGGTTTTTCGGGATCGAGGCGGCGGCCGATGCGCACGAGGCGGCAAAAAACCTGCTGTTGGCGCTGGTGATCCTGCATGTCGTCGGCGCGCTGGCGCAGCAGTTCGTGCTGAAAACCGACGTGCTCTCACGCATGCTGATGACCAAGGACTAACGTTTGTCGATATTCACCTGATAGCAGTCTGCAAACGGCCATCTTCTACGCTTGCTCATGTACCCAAACGTACACTCCGCTCCGGGTCTCGAAGCCAGCCATTTTCGACTCACCCTGAGGCGAATCTCAACAAACCCTAGCCTTCTCCGCCTTGTGCTTCTGTCCGGTCGAACCCATCTGGGACCCGGCTGGCACAGGAGGTTTCGATGCGGCGGTTTCTTTTTGGCATTGTCGCCGGTTCGATGGTCCTGACGGTCCCGGCATGGTCGCAACAGGTCGGCGAAGTCGGCGTCGACTGGCTCGGCAACGACATCCTCATCGAGGCGGTGAGCGACCCGGAGGTCGAGGGCGTGACCTGCCACGTCTCCTATTTCGACCGCGGCGTCATCGACCGCTTGCAAAAAGGCAACTGGTTCGAGGATCCTTCGGACTCGTCGATCTCCTGCCGCCAGACCGGGCCGATCAGGATCGGCGCGATCGACCTTGGCGAGGAGGGTGAGGAGATTTTCAACCAGGGCATCAGCCTGATCTGGAAACAGCAGGTGGTTAACCGCATTTATGACAAGGCGAACGACACGCTGATCTATCTGTCGCATTCGCGTCAGGTGCAGGACGGGTCGGCCAAGATGTCTATGACGACGGTGCCGCTGTGCGGCCAGGATGTGGTCTGGACGGCCGGCAAGCCAGAATAGCCATGGCTTGCGGCTCGCGCGCCGGCGGCGTAAAGCGCCCCGATGATCGAGCCCGAAGATCTTCGTTTCAAGGAGAGCGAGCCGCGCATCCATCCGACGGCGGAGCTGAAATCCTGCAAGCTCGGGCGCTATTCGGCGATCGGCGAGCGCGTTATACTGCGCGAGGTGACGGTCGGCGATTTTTCCTATTTCGAGCGGCATGCCGAGGCGATCTACACGACGATCGGCAAATTCTGCTCGATCGCGGCAAACACCCGGGTCAACGCGCTGGAGCATCCGATCGAGCGCATCACCTCGCACAAGGTGAGCTACCGGCCGAACGAATATTTCCGCTGGCTCGGCGTCGATGCGGCGTTCAAGGCGCGCCGGCAGGAAAAATCGGTGACGATCGGCCACGATGTCTGGATCGGCCACGGCGCGGTGGTGATGCCGGGCGTTGCCATCGGCAATGGCGCGATCGTGGGCGCGAACGCCGTGGTGACGCGCGATGTCGGCGCATACGAAATCGTGGCGGGCGCGCCGGCCAGGTTGTTGAGGCGGCGGTTCGCGCCGGACATTTCCCTTCGCATCGAAACGCTTCGATGGTGGGACTGGCCCGTCGACAGGCTCGCCGCTGCGGTTCCCGACATGCAAATTTTGAAGATCGAAGCGTTTCTGGAGCGTTGGGAAAGCGGGTCCGCCTGACAGTTTTGCCGGCCCGGCCTTGTTCACCCCTTTGCGGAATCGGCTCGCGTTGGTAGCGTCCCATACGCGCGACGATGTTCGGGATATGTCGATGGACTATGAATTCGACTTCATGCGGATTCTCTTCGGGGCGGCCGAAACCGCCGACGCGCTGTTTTACCTGGAAGTCATCTTCCGAACCGTCATCATGTATCTCTATACGATCTTCCTCGCCCGCATGGTCGGACAGGGCGGGATCGGCCAGATCGGGCCATTCGAATTCGTGCTGGTCATCGCCATCGGCTCGGCCGCCGGCGATCCGATGTTCTATCCGGATATCGGCCTGCTTCAGGGTATCCTCGTCATCACCGTGGTGATCGTGCTGCACCGGGGGACCGGCTATATCATGCAGCGCCACAAGCGTCTGGAACATATGATCGAAGGCGGACCGCTGAAGGTTATCGCAGATGGAGAGGTCTGCAAGGAGACGCTGGGTTCCGGCACGCTGACCGAGCGCGAACTGATGGCCCTGCTCAGGCTGGAGCAGGTGCGCGACACCGGCGAAGTGGAACGTGCCTATTTCGAAACGAATGGCCGGCTGAGCGTGTTTCGCTACAAGGACGGCAGCAAGGCCAAGGGCAAATCGACCATGCCGCAGCCGGACGAGGAGGAAAAAGTTGAAGCCGCGCGGCCTCGCAAACCGGCCTGACCTCCGGCTCGCCACGCTTTGACCCTGCCGACGCGGCTTCCCATTGCGCCGCGCCAATGCTATGAATGCTAATAATATGAGCATTGGTGCGACTGTATGGCCAGGGACGCCAAACGCCTGTTGCATTCCAGTGATCCAGGGAGGATCGACATGAACATCCAGACCGCAGCCATGGCCGCCCAGAACGTCGCCGGCGATTTCGAAACTTTGACGCGCGACGGCATCGTCGGCTGCAAGGGGGCGTTTTCGCGCGAGTTTGCGGAAAGCATGCGCGAGGACATGATGACGGCGTTCTGGAAGGCGATCCAGCGGCCGGGCGGTGCGGTCGGGCGCGGCCCGCGGCGCTGGTATGTCGAAATCCATCCGCAGGAATTTTCGGGCTTCGTCGAACTGACCACGCATCCGTGGATCGTGGCGATGTGCGAGGCGACGCTGGGGCCGGACTACAGAATTGTCGAGATCGGCTTCGACACGCCGTTCCAGGGCGCGAAGAACCAGCCCTGGCACCGCGATTTCCCGTCGCCAGTGGACACTTATGAAGGGCGCAAGATCACCTCGCTCGCCTTCAACCTGACCGGGGTGGACGTGACGCCCGACATGGGGCCGTTCGAGATCGCGGTCGGCACACAGTATGTCGACGGGCGCGACTGGAAGCACGAGATGTTTCCAGAAAAGGATATCTGTGACCAGTTCGCGGCCAGGGGCGTGAAGAAATATCCGCAGATGGGCGACGTCTCGTGCCGCTCGGCGCTGACGGTGCATCGCGGCACGGCGCATCCCTCGCCGATCGCGCGGCCGGTGATGGTTTTGGGGGTCGACGCGCCGGGGGCCGGCCACGACAAATTGCACGATCTGATGGTGACGCAGGATTATTATGACGCGCTGCCGGCTAGGGTGCGGGACCATCTGGTGTGCCGGGTGGTGGAGGAACTGGTTCCGGTGACGCAAAAACACGACATCGAAGGGCTGGTGATGGGAGTGGAGTGAGGGCAAGCTTCTTCTCCGCCACGCCCTGCATTCGCAGTCTGGCCATTTCAAAAAACTCTTCCCAAAGGCAGTCGGGAAAACGGGCGGCCTCTGGTTCGCTCGTTTTTTAGTTTATATGCGACCCGCGGGCCGCCCGTCCGGCGTTCTTCCCTCAACCGTCCTGCCGGCCGCCCGTGGTTTTGCCAGGAGAAGCACACGACATAC
>JBGTLX010000193.1:0-1610 GCA_041743855.1 Rhizobiaceae bacterium
CCGAAAGCGTGGCTCTCTTAAAACACAGCCAGCGTTCCTTTCGTCCATGCGGCCCCAGAGCCAAAGCCCCAAAACCACACAAACCGCAAAGCCCCGCCGCCTGCGCTTCTCTTCCTTCCATATCACAATGTCAAAGAACCAAAACCGCAAGTGCCGACAAGACAATCCCAGGCCAAGCTCGGGGCCGGGTCTACTCATGTCGATGCTTGCGGAAGCCGCAGGGACACATCCCCTGCTCGGGGGATCCGATCCTGCGCCGACGGGCGATTTCACTCGATCTTCCCGACGGCCAGAGAGCATATATAGGCAGGCCCGCCAGGCGGTCAAGCCGCCCAGCGATTTTTTCGGCCCCTCTCACGCTACACGGCACCGCTCATTGCCCGCCCTCCGCCGATCCGGCATGGTGACGGGCTCCTGACGCATGGCCTCATCCGGTGACAGACGACAGTCCTTCAGAATCCGGACCTTCCAGCGCCTATGACCGCATGGCCTATGCCGGCCAGGCCTTCGAGCGAACCCATCCCGACCGCCTCGCCACGATCGCTTCGCTCCACGGCCTGGAGAGCGCGCCAATTCCGGCCTGTCGCGTACTCGAACTCGGATGCGCCGATGGCGGCAATTTGATCCCCATGGCCTATCAGTGGCCGGACAGCGAATTCATCGGCGTCGATCTGAGCGCGCGGGCGATCGGCAAGGGGCGTGCGACCGCCGCCGGCCTGGGCTTGGGAAACATCAAGCTGCTCCATCTCGACATCCTGGAGATCGCCGCCGAATTCGGCCAGTTCGACTACATTATCGCCCACGGCGTCTATTCCTGGGTGCCGCCGCCGGTGCGCACGAAAATACTGGCGATCTTTCGCCACAACCTGGCGCCGGCCGGCGTCGCCTATGTCAGCTACAATGCCTATCCGGGCTCCCATTTGCGCGACATGGCGCGCGAGATGATGCTTTTTCACGTGCGCGCCATCGGCGACCCGCAAATGCGGGTGGACGAGGCGCGCACATTGCTCAAGACCCTGGCCGAGGCAAGCAGCGAAAGGGAGCTGCACGGCGTCCTGCTGCGCGACCAATGGGAGCGGGTGCGACAGGTGACGGATGCACAGCTCTGCCATGACGATCTCGACGAGGGCGCCCGCGCGTTTTTCCTCTATCAGGTGGTCGAGGAGGCCGCGCGCCACGGCCTGCAGTACATTTCGGACGCCAGTTTCTCGCTGCCTGACCTCGACAATGAGCCCGAGATCGTGGCGAGGATGATCTTGGAGCTTCCCTCCGACGATGCGGTGAGGCGCGACCAATATCTCGACTTCATCAAGGGCCGCAGCTTCCGCGCGACGCTGCTCTGTCACCAGGAGAGGAGTTTGCGGCGCCGGATCGAGCCGCAATGCGTCAAGGACTATCACATAGCGGCCAATGTCGTGCCGGCTGGCGTGAACATGGATCCGAGCGAGCCCGGCATCGCTGAGTTCAAGACCGGCAAGGGCGGCAGCGTCTCGATCGACCACGCCCTGAGCAAGGCGGCCCTCCTCCATCTAGGCACAGTCTGGCCGCAGGCGGTCGGCTTTCCCCGACTGGTCGAGAGCGCCCATGCCCTGCTCGGCTCAGCGGCCGCT
>JBGTLX010000194.1:0-2705 GCA_041743855.1 Rhizobiaceae bacterium
CAGGCCTGATTGCCGCCCTCTCTGATGTCGGCTCCGACGGATGCAAAGAATGCCTCTGCTTGCTCGATACGCGCGAGCGGTTCAAGCGCCGGCTGCTGCATCGCGTAGAAATGCGCTGGCAAGCCATCGACCTGCTCGGCATTGAAAACCGTGTAACCTTTCATGAAGGGGATTTCCCGCTCCAGTTCGTCGCCGGTCGCCTCGTCAGTCTCGGTGCGGCTAATGGTATTGGCGTAAACAACGAGACTGCCCTTCTCGCCCTTCCTGACCTGACCGCCCAGTTCCTGCGCCTGTTTGTAGGTCAGCCACAGCGGCGCAGCGAAGCCCTGCGCCATCGCCGACGACCACAGCATGATGACATTGATGCCCCGATACGGGATGCCTTGGGCGCGCAGCGGCCGTGTGATCCGGCCTGCCGCAAGGTCCGCATTCCACGGCTTCTGCCACGGGCAAACGCCCATCTCCAAAGCTGCCACGATCTGGTCGGTAACACGCTGATAAATGTCCGTAGTCATTGCCTTTTCTTCCTTGTCTGCCGGGTTGCGCATGCAACCCGACTAGCCAAGCGGCAATGAGCGGGGAGCGGCTGTCAGGGCCGCCGACGGGGTAAGGGGTATCTCCTGCCTTGGCAGGGGGCGAAGCGACCGAAAGGCGGGGAACGCCCCGGCGGCGTCCGCAGCGAAAGCGGAGGATGAAGCCTTGACGGCCACGGGGCCGCAGGCCCCTCTTGCCTGGAAAAAAAGCGGCATAGCCGAACGGCCGCAGGCCCCTCTTCAAAGAAGCAAAACACGGGCAACGCCCGCAGGCCAAAGGCCGTCGAACTGAAAAGCGCGCCTACTGCGCACCGTCATCGTTCCTCGCGCGAAGGATCGTTACCGCAAGGCCGAAACCCTACGGGGTTCGGCGCGTCCCGCCGGCAGCACGGCGGTCGCGTAGAGCCTGGTCCGGCTTCTGCCGGAAGCGCCCACAGTTACGTCTTCTTAAGCGGGTTTCAGCTCAGGCGACGCTCAATCGCGGCGTCCACCTCGATTCCTCATGTCTTCTTCTGCCCTCGGCCATTCGGTCCGTTCCTTGTGCCGATTTTGTGTGTGTCCGGGCACGAACGGTCCCGATGTCCGGGGCCTCGAAAACAAGGAGGAACGAAGATGAACACCTTACTGACCATCGCAGAACTGCAACACCGCACCGAATCCGAACTGCGTTCGCTGTTCCGTCAGGCCAGCCAGGCTCTGGCCCGCACGGCCACCGGCACGCCGGAGCGCCGTATCGGTCTTGCGTCACTGGAGAATATCGCGCGTGCAATGACGATGGGAGCGCGGGGCTTTTAGCCCCCGCTTTTCCCGTCGGCCTGCTGTCGCCGCCGAAGGGGCAGTCGGTCCTGGATGGCGACATGACGTTCGATCGCCACAATGGCGCGCCGGCAGTCCGCAATCGCCGGCCTCCCAAACATCGTATTCGGCTCGCGCTTTTCCAGCACGGATGTCGCGGCGTCTAAGTGCGCCAGCGCGGCCTCATATTGATCCAGAACCGCCGCCGTCACGGCCTCGAGCACGGGCGTAAGAACGAGCTGATGAAGGTCACCCGCATCGCCCTCGTGTTTCAACGCGCTTGCGGCCGACCGCAAATACAAGAAAATCTCATCCTCGCGAACATACCGCGCCCGGAACGCAGCGGCTTGGCGCTCCTCGCGCTCGCGCGGATAGGCGCTAAAAGGGTCTTCGGCCTCGTTGCTTTCATCTCGTATCTCCGCAATGCGGGCGATGCCGAGATGAGCCTCGACGACATCGTAGGGATTCTCCGAGCAAAGATAGATCGCCTTGGAGACAGCATGACCATGCTCATCGATAAAGGTGATCGCCGACCGGCCGCGCTCGACCTGCGCCTTTAGAGCGCCGTCCAGATAAAGTTCGATCGTGTCGACGCGGTCGATCCAGCAATTGACTGGAGGTTGCAGGTCACGAAACTCAGCGCGCGCATTGGCTTGCTGTGCGTGCAATCGCGGGTCATCCTGCGGTCGTCCCGTCCATTCGGCGTCGGGAAAGTCATCGTCCAAATCGGGCATCGCCTCCCCCCTCCGTCAGGCATTCCGGTGAGAAGGATAACGCGCCGGTGACGGCGTTGACAGCAAGAACAGCGGCGTATGCAGCGATCGCACTGAATGGCTGACCGCATGGCGACTTATGACAAGCCGATCGACCATGTGGATAGAATATTTTCTTTGTTTCCGTGTTTCCGCATGGCGGCCGTACAATCGGCCCATGATTATTTCATTCCTCAATCAAAAGGGCGGCGTCGGCAAGACTACGCTGGCGGTCAACACAGCGGCCCGCCTCGCCCGCTCCGGCCATAAGGTCTTGCTGATCGACGCCGATCCGCAGCAGACCTCGGCGCAGTGGGCTTCCTTGCGTGAAGGAACGCCGTTCGTGGTCGCTTCCCTGCCGCGCCCGAAGATGGCGCGCGATGCGATGACGATGGCGGCGGACTATACGCACACGATCATCGACGGCCCGGCGCGCGGACAGGACATCGCGCACTCCGTCGTCATTGCCTCCGACCTCGTCGTTATTCCGATTGAGCCGGGCGGTCCGTCGCTGTGGGCCGCTGTCGAAACCATCGAGGCCGTCAACAATGGCCGGGCGCTCAAGGAAGCGCTGGTCGCTGTGTTCCTGGTTTCACGGAAACACGGAAACACAGTGATCGGCCGC
>JBGTLX010000195.1:0-2086 GCA_041743855.1 Rhizobiaceae bacterium
GGGCCTGCTGCTAATCTCGCACGACCTGGCCATCGTCACCGAAATGGCCGACCGCATTGTCATTCTGCGGCACGGTGAAGTCATGGATTCGGGCGAACCCGCGCGCCTGCTGTCGGAGCAGGTTCATCCCTACACGCGAGAATTGGCGAAGGCCTCTATGCATGTGCCGGAAAGGCGGGCTCTTACCCTCCCCCTTGCGGGGGTCCGAAGGACGGGCGAGGCCAGCGACTCGCCCCGGCAAGTGTCGGCGGAGCCGACGGGTGGGGGTGGAGAAGACGCGCTTCGTCCGTCCAGAATTGAGCATTCGTCACCACCCCCACCCGACCCTTCGGGCCACCCCCCCCGCAGGGGGGAGGGACAGGTCGCGCTTCTCGACGTAAAAAACATCATCCGCGCCTATCCCGGCGAACGCGTTTCGCTGTTCCGCAAGCCGGAGCCGTTCCGGGCGGTGGACGATGTTTCATTTTCCATTGCCGCGGGCCGCTCCACCTCGCTGGTCGGCCGGTCGGGATCGGGCAAGACGACGCTGGCCCGGATGATCCTGGCGCTCGACGAGCCGACCGCGGGCGAAATCAGTCTGATGGGCCGGCAGGTGACCGGCGCGGACGAAGCATCGCTGAAACTCGCGCGACGGGATATGCAGATCGTGTTCCAGGACCCTTACGGCTCCTTCGATCCGCGCCACAAGGCCGAGCGGCTGGTGGCGGAGCCGCTGCATCTGCTCGAAAAAAAGCCCAGCGCGGCCGAACGGCGCGACATGGTCGCCGACGCCTTCCACGAAGTCGGGCTGGCGCCGCGCGACCTCGACAAATATCCGCACGAATTTTCCGGCGGCCAGCGCCAGCGCCTGTCGATCGCACGCGCCATCATCACGCGGCCGAAACTGGTGGTCGCCGACGAGCCGGTGTCGGCGCTCGACGTCTCCATCCGCGCGCAGATCCTCGATCTGTTCGCCGATCTGAACCAGCGCCTGGGCCTGACCTATCTGTTCATCACGCATGATCTGACGGTGGCGCGCGCCATCACCGACGATGTTCTGGTCATGCATGAGGGCCGGATCGTCGAACGGGGAGAGACCGCCGACGTGCTCGACAATCCGCAATCGGACGCGGCAAAAGCCCTGGTCGCCGCCGCGCCGGACTTGCATTTGGCGATTGCGAAACGGCTGCGTGAGCGGGGGTAACCGTCCCTCCCCGGGGCCAAAAAACCCGCCCCTTGCGGGGCGGGCTGAGCCGACGGGACCGAACTGGAGGTCGGACGGTCCGCTCCTGGTTTCTTGTTCTCTATTCGAGATAGGCCGACGGATCGACCGGCGAAGAGTTCTTGCGAACCTCGAAATGCAGTTTCGGCGCATCGGTCGTTCCGCTCATGCCGGAAACCGCGATCTCCTGGCCGCGCTTGACAGTCGCGCCGCGGGCAACCTTCAACTCGCTCGCGTGGCCATAAACAGTGACAAGTCCATTTTCGTGGCGCACCAACACCGTGTTGCCGAATTCCTTGAGGCCGTCGCCGGCATAAATGACGACGCCGTTTTCCGCGGCCTTGACCGGCGTACCTTCGGGGACCGAAATATCGATGCCGTCATTGGACTTGCCAGCGCCATTGCCGAAGGTCGAGATCACTCGCCCGCGGGCCGGCCAGCGCATCTTGCCGATGCCGGTGGCGGTCGGAGCCGGGCCACTGTCGTCTTGAACCTCGGCGACGGCTTTCTTAGGCGGCGTGTAACCGGCAACCTGCGTGGCTTTGGGCTGTTTGGCGGGGCCGGCGGGGCCGGCGGCGCCGGTGACGACCGGATCGGGCTTGGATGGGGCGGCCGCGACCGCAGTAGCGCCGCCGGGGACTTTCAGCGTCTGGCCGATGCGGATCAGGCCGTCTTCCATGCCGTTGGCCTGCTTGAGGGCGGCGACGCTGACGCCCGTTTTCCGGGAGATGCGCGACAGCGTGTCGCCGTCCCGGACGGTGTAGGCTCCGGACGCGCTGGCCTGGGTGGCAGTCTGCGGCGCGTTCCTGGCTTCCTTCAGCTTAGGCGACTGCGGCAGCACGCCGAGAGTGCCGGCCGGCTTCGGCTGCTGGTCGGCGGGCTGGT